>NZ_JBHWWZ010000080.1:0-16584 GCF_042730275.1 Rhodococcus sp. NPDC060086 | reverse complement strand
TCGTGGGGTTCCCGCACTGCAATCGCAGAATTGACGGGACGCCCCTGCCCAACAGACCATCCCGAGGCCGAGCTCTGGCTGGGCGCGCACCCGAAGGGTCCGTCGACGTTGGGGACAGGCGCTCTCTTGTCGGACGTGATCGACATGTCGCCGACTTCGGCGTTGGGGTCGAAATGTGTCGATGAGTTCGGGGTGCGGTTGCCTTTCTTGCTCAAGGTCCTGGCCGCGGAGACGGCACTATCCCTCCAGGCGCATCCGACCCTCGAACAGGCACGCGCCGGCTTTGCCCGCGAGAATGCGGCTGGCATACCGATTGATTCACCGACGCGTAACTACCGGGACGACAACCACAAGCCCGAGCTGTTCGTTGCGCTCACCGAGTTTCATGCCTTGGCAGGGTTTCGTGATGTGAAGAGAACTCGCGCTCTCTTCGATGCTTTGGACCTGCCGGAACTAGCTGAATCCGCACGGTGTTTGGAGAAGGATGGCCTCCGTGCGTTGTTCGAAGCATGGTTGAGCCTGGACAATGCTCAGGTACAGGAACTTTCCGTTCTGGTGGTCGGAGCGTGCCGGAGATACCGCGACGCGCTCCTTGACGGTGATTTCGTGGACGAAGCGCAGATGGTCATCGACCTGGCCGAACAATATCCGGGCGATTCCGGTGTACTTGCTGCCATGCTCCTGAACCGGATCACATTGAAACCGGGCGAGGGCATCTACCTCGGTGCCGGACACCTGCATGCACATTTGCGGGGCACGGGTATCGAGATCATGGCAAACTCCGACAACGTCTTACGTGGAGGCATGACCACCAAGCACATCGACCGGAGCGAGTTGGTGGACGTTGTCCGCTTCAAGTCGATCGCTCCACCGATCATCCGCCCGGTTCCCTTGACGACCCCCCATCAGAAGGGCATCCTGCGATACTCGACGCCAGCCCCCGAATTTCAATTGCGTCGAATCGACATCCGGAGGAGCAGCGATAGGGGATCATCAGTCGCCCGCACTTCGGCTGACGGCCCGCAGATTCTGCTGTGCACGCAGGGCGCATGCAGGATAGCGGTGGAGGGCGTGGAGGCCATCGCGCCTGGTACCAGCTTCGAAGTTGGACAGGGCGATTCGATCTGGATTCCTGCCGGTGGGACTGCGGCCGTGTTCGCGGGGAATGCTGATTCGCAGGTCTTCATTGCGACGACCGCTTGAACTGAGCAATCAGTGGGGTAGGTGAGTAGCGAATTTCGCTACTCGCCTACCCCACTCGATTGTCGGAGCTGTCCCCTATTTGTCGTTGTTCAGTTCGAGCCGTTCGAGAAGCCACTTACGCAGCTCCGGACCGTATTCGTCGCCGTTCAGCGCAGTATCGATCGCGGCCCGCAGATAACCGCCAGGATTACCGAGGTCATGTCGGGTTCCACGATGAACCACGACGTGAACGGGGTGCCCCTCATCGATGAGCAAGGCGATGGCGTCGGTCAATTGCAGCTCGCCGCCGGCGCCCGGCTTGATGCGACGAAGTGCGTCGAAGATCTGACGATCGAGAAGGTATCGGCCGGCTGCTGCGAGAGTGGACGGCGCGTCGGCGAGTTGCGGCTTCTCCACCATCCCGAGCACTTTCATCACGTCCGGTTGTGCCACGCCGGGAACTTCTTCGACGTGGAAGATCCCATACGAGCTGACCTGTGCTTTCGGGACGTCGATTGCGCAGAGCACGGTCCCGCCGCGCTCGGCGCGGACCTGAGACATCGTTTCGAGAATCCCGCAGGGTTGGACGAGGTCGTCAGGTAGGAGCACCGCGATCGCGTCCTCGTCGTCGGCGAGTGACTGCTCGGCACATCCGACAGCGTGACCGAGACCGAGCGGCCGATCCTGAATCACGGATTCGACTTTGATCAGGTTCGATGACTTGCGGACCTTCTCGAGCAGAGTGTGTTTCCCTTTGGCTGCCAAGTGGCTCTCGAGTGCGAGGTCTTCGACGAAGTGTGAAACCACCCCGTCCTTGCCTGGTGCCGTGACGATAAGCAGTCGGGAAGCTCCAGAATCAGCCGCCTCCCCAGCGACCAACTCGATGCCCGGAGTGTCAACCACCGGCAAGAGTTCCTTCGGCACGGTCTTGGTAGCAGGCAGGAAACGTGTTCCCATTCCTGCTGCTGGCACTACCGCGGTGCGGAATGTCGTATGCACCCCCGCTTTTCCTTCCATTGTGGAACCTCGCCTCCCCAGTCGAGTATGTGAATCTTGTCCGATATTCGATGTGTGACTCACGGAAGCCGATCCATTGAAAAAGTGATTTGTATCTCACTGAATCGATGTTTACCTCTGTGTGCTCGATTGCGTTCGGCTTCCGCGCATGGAGTCTATGGTGGAATGTCGAAGGGTGCGGACTGGAGAGAGGCCACGAAAAGCATGGACGGTCAGTCACATTCCGTCAAGTGAGGTGCGAGGTGTAGATACTGTATCGCTGCGTATCACGAAGATGCTGCAGCGGAGCAGTTTACGAGTTCGTCTGAACTGGACGCACGTTCAGCCTGCCGAGGGGGGTAAGTAACGTTACAGTCTCATTCTGTAGACGTTCTGCGTCGATGTGCGCGGAGTTTCTATGCAGGCTGGCGTAAGGAAAGCGCCACCGCGGGCAGGCTCAACGCGTGCTTACGACCGGGGAGGGTTGCGAGCACGGGTCGCCTGGCTTCAAAGAAATAGGTCTGTCTCGGGGAGGAGACAATGATGAGGGTTGGTTTGCGGTGACTGCCGTCGATGAGAAGCGGACATCCACTTCCGAAGACGATGTGACCAGCGGGAACTCGACGATTGTCACGGGGATGTCAGAGGCTGCCGCGAATAGGCGGACATGGCAATCTGCGTATGCCCGTCGCTTGTTCTTGACGGATGCTGTGGTTGTGGTGCTGTCTGTGTTGTTGGCACACCTCATGCGGTTTGGTCACGAGAATCTATTGACGATGGGCCCGATCAGTGCGCTGAACTACACGCTGATTTCTGCAGGTGTGGCCGTAGCGTGGATGGTGAATCTGCGCTTGTTCCGTACGCGGTCACGTCGCGTAATCGGCGCTGGCTACGACGAGTATCAGCGGGTGGTTTCAAGCACTCTGCGACTCTTCGGATTCATCGCGATTGTCGCGCTGGTATTCCAGCTGGAACTGGCGCGCGGATACCTAGCGATTGCGCTGCCGGTCGGTCTATTCGGATTGCTATTCAGCCGTTGGCTGTGGCGAAAAGCAGTGGCACGGAAGCGTCGTCGAGGCGAGTACACAACATCCGTGCTTGTGGTGGGCGGATCACGTGCTGTGCGGCATCTAGGCAGCACGTTCGAGCGCAAGTTCACTGACGGATATCGGGTGGTTGGTGTGTGTGTTCCTGCGTATTCGGGGTCCGTTGGCGAAGAAATTGACGTCGACGGACGACCCGTACCGATCTTCGGCGACGAGCATTCGATCATCGAGGCCCTCAGCGCATCGGGTGCGGACACGGTCGCAGTGGCAGCAACGGAGACACTCGGTCCTGAAGGCATCAAGGACTTGGTGTGGAAACTTGAACCCCATGACGCGGATCTGGTCGTTGCTACCGGAGTCGTCGACGTGGCGAGTCCTCGGATTGAGATGCGTCCTGTTGCTGGCCTCCCGCTGATCCACGTTGAGAAGCCGAGCTACCACGGCGCGAAGCGTAGCGGTAAGCGACTATTCGACCTTGCTTTCTCCGCAGCGGCGCTGCTTGTTCTCCTGCCACTCTTTGCGGTGGTGGCAGTCTGGATCAAACTAGACAACAAAGGTCCTGTCTTTTACCGGTCAGAACGAATCGGTCTGGACGGTCAGCCTTTCGGGATGATCAAGTTCCGATCGATGGTCACGAGCGCCGACAAGATGGTCGAGTCGTTGTTGGTACAGAACGAGGGCGCCGGCCTGCTGTTCAAGATGCGCGACGATCCGCGCGTGACCCGCGTGGGCAAGGTCCTGCGCCGGTACAGCATTGATGAGTTGCCGCAGTTCATCAATGTGCTGCGCGGTGAGATGAGCGTTGTGGGTCCGCGCCCGCCGTTGCGTCGTGAGGTGGAGAACTACGACGGTCGCGTCAAGCGTCGCTTGCTGGTGCGTCCGGGGGTGACGGGCCTGTGGCAGGTCAGTGGCCGTTCGGATCTGTCGTGGGACGAGTCGGTCCGTCTCGACCTGTCGTATGTGGAGAACTGGTCGATGATCTCCGATGTGCTGATCATTGGGAAGACCGTCAAGGCCGTCCTCGCGAGCGACGGCGCATACTGAGATCGCGAGGGGTATGGACCGACATTGTCGAGCTACAGAGGCCGAATTGAGAGGTAGCTGGCTAGGGTCTATAACCTTGATGCATGTCGTTGTGAACTGATCGCAGTTCACAACGACATACTCAGCACGCCCTTTAGCGCAATTCGTTGCATGCCATTGGTAACCCGCTGGCTTCGGGACGCCTTCAACAGCATCATTGGTGAAAAGATCTCATTCGCAGATCTTTTCGGTCCGAGAGTATGCCACCTCGGTCGCGTCCTTGGAAGGCCGCCACCACGCCTCGTTCGCGCGGTACCAGGAGATGGTCGCGTGCAGGCCGGAGCGGAAATCCTGGTAGACCGGCTGCCAGCCGAGTTCGGTCTTCAACCGGGTCGCGTCGATCGCGTAGCGCAGGTCGTGACCCGGCCGGTCGGTGACGAAATCGAACTCGCCCGGGTCCTTGCCGCACAGCTCGAGAACGGTCTCGACGACCGTGCGGTTGTCCGTTTCACCGTCGGCACCTATGAGATAGGTCTCGCCGATCACTCCCTTGTCGATGATCGTCCACACCGCGCGGTTGTGGTCGTCGACGTGGATCCAGTCGCGCACATTGGTGCCGCTGCCGTACAGCCTGGGCCGCACTCCGGTGAGCACGTTCGTGATCTGGCGGGGGATGAACTTCTCCACGTGCTGGTACGGGCCGTAGTTGTTCGAGCAGTTCGAGATCGTGGCGCGAACCCCGAACGAACGGACCCAGGCGCGGACGAGCAGGTCGGAGCCCGCTTTGGTCGACGAGTACGGGCTCGACGGGTTGTAGGCGGTGGACTCGGTGAACTTCGCCGGGTCGTCGAGCGGGAGGTCGCCGTACACCTCGTCGGTGGAGATGTGGTGGTATCGCACGTCGTACTTGCGGACGGCTTCGAGCAGCGCGAATGTGCCGATGAGGTTGGTGTGCACGAACGGCGACGGGTCGTGCAGGGAGTTGTCGTTGTGGGATTCGGCGGCGAAGTGCACCACGAGGTCGGTGTCGGCGACGAGCCGGTCGACGAGGTCGGTGTCGGCGACGTCGCCGCGGATGAAGGTGATCTTGTTCTTCACCGGGTCGAGGGAATCGAGGTTGCCGGCGTAGGTGAGCTTGTCGAGGACGGTGACGGCCACGTCGGGGCGTTCGGCGACGGTCTGGTGGACGAAGTTCGCGCCGATGAATCCGGCACCGCCGGTGACGAGTACTCGCATGACAAGAAACCTCCAAGATCGCGTCTGAACTCGCCAGTAGCGAAGGTTGATGAAAGACTATGCCCCATGCGTGGAATCATTCTCGCTGGGGGCACGGGTTCGCGACTTCATCCGATCACTCTTGGCCCCAGTAAGCAACTTGTACCTGTCTACGACAAACCGATGATTTACTACCCGCTCTCGACGCTGATGCTCGCGGGTATTCGAGACATCTTGCTGATCACTACACCTCATGATGCGGACCAGTTTCGACGATTGCTCGGAGATGGATCGCGGCTCGGGATCAACCTCACCTATACCGTCCAGGAGAAGCCCGACGGGCTGGCTCAAGCGTTTGTCCTGGGTGCTGATCACGTTGGTACTGAATCGGCGGCGCTGGTGCTGGGCGACAACATCTTCTATGGGCCGCGTATTGGTTCTCAACTGAACCGATTCGATCAGCTTGACGGTGGTGCGGTCTTCGCTTACAGGGTCTCGGATCCGTCGGCCTACGGAGTGGTCGAGTTCGATTCTGCGGGCCGTGCATTGTCGTTGGAGGAGAAGCCGGCAGATCCGAAGTCGCACTACGCGGTGCCGGGACTGTACTTCTACGACAACGACGTCGTCGACATCGCGCGGTCGCTGAAGCCCTCCGCACGTGGCGAATACGAGATCACCGACGTCAATCGCGCATACCTCGACGCGGGCCGACTCCAGGTCGAGGTGCTGCCACGAGGCACCGCATGGCTCGATACCGGCACATTCGATTCCCTGCTCGATGCGTCGAACTTCGTACGCACCATCGAACAACGTCAAGGTTTGAAGATCGGTGTGCCCGAGGAAGTTGCATGGCGACGCGGGTTCATCACCGACGACGAATTGGCGGCGTTGGCGCACCCGTTGGTGAAGTCTGGTTACGGCACCTATCTGCTGGACATCCTGAATCAGGGAAGGGATCTCTGAAAAATGGACTATCGAGAACTGAAGATCGCCGGCGCCTGGGAGGTCACACCGAAGCAATTCGGAGACGACCGAGGGGTGTTCCTCGAATGGTTCAAGCAGGACACCTTCGCGGACGCGACCGGTCGGGAACTCGATCTGGCGCAGGCCAATTGCTCGGTGTCAGCTGCGGGTGTGCTGCGCGGAATCCATTACGCGGATGTGCCGCCGGGGCAGGCGAAGTATGTGACGTGCGTGTCGGGGTCGGTGCTGGATGTCGTCGTCGATCTGCGGGTGGGGTCGCCGACGTTCGGGCAGTGGGATTCGGTGTTGCTCGACACCGTCGATCGTCGTGCGATCTTCCTGTCCGAAGGGTTGGGGCACGGGTTCCTGGCGTTGGAGGACCATTCGACGGTGATGTATCTGTGCTCGACGGGTTACGACCCGGCGCGTGAGCACGAGGTTCACCCGTTGGATCCGGCGATCGGGATCGAGTGGCCGACGGTCGGGCGCAACGGAAGCCTGCTCGAGTACGAGCTGTCGGCCAAGGACAATGTCGCTCCCATGCTTGAGGATGCCAGTAAGGCAGGTCTCCTGCCGCAGTGGGCTTGAGGTGCGTTACTTGTCGACCTGTGCGTTACCAGGAGTCGTCGGAACGACTGCTTCGCTGCATCGCTTGTCGCAATCTGGATACGAGCTATCGATGCATGCCCCGAGGTAGCGTCTGGGGGTCTCGAGGTGGCCGCGTACCTGGGTAGCCACTGCTCCTTCGGAACACCCACGAGGACGGGCAGTGCTCATGAACATATGTGAGCACCGTGTGGTTACACGTCTTGTCTTGTGGGCTGGACTTACAGAGCGGCCACCGCCCATTATGAAAACTTCCAGATTGCATGCAATTTCGCCGCCTAAACGATCGGTCGCGAATGTGGGAGAACCTGGACAAATCGAGCGATTGGGTCGCTCATGCCCGTGCGAGCGGGAGCGCACCCCGTCCGGATGGGTGTGATACTTGACACGTTTTGAGGCCTGAGTTGCCAGAATGCTACTGGCCGGTAAGAGTTTTCGGCCTCTCCCGCTGGTCTGCGACCAGCGCATTGGCCCAACGAACGTGGCTTGTGGCCTGCAGGGGCTGGGACGCGCTTGTCGTCTAAACGGAACATCTGTCGAACCGCGAAGATGCGAACGACGGGTGTTTGGCGGAACATATACACGAGGATTTGAACCTGACATGCCACTGTCTGGGCCCGTGCCTCCTGGGGAGGAACCAGGTACGGGAGCCGGGCTTGCCCACTGTCAAGGTGCATGAACCGGCGCTGCCGGAAACGTTGCGGGGAGGAAATGCGATGCTAGTCCTGAGAGCGCGTCTTCACAGACAGCCCTGTCCTGGGCTTGTGGTGGCGCAGCTGCTAGGCCCACGCGACTCGCGGTATACCGCCGCGAGCCTGAGCGAGGCCTCATCATCGGCCGGGGGATTCACCGCTTCCTGAGCAAACGTGGCATTGCGGTACTTAATGGCTGTCGCCAACGCCAAATCTTGTCCTGGCGAAGGAAAGGTGAAATAACATGACTCGCAATATAGCGGTGTTCGGCACTGGATATCTTGGAGCGACACACGCTGCGTGTATGGCGGAACTGGGCCACCAGGTCATCGGGGTGGATGTAGATCCAGGAAAGGTAGGACAACTCGCGGCGGGGGAGCTGCCGTTCTACGAGCCTGGTCTAGTCGAAGTCTTGCGACGAAACCTGGACGCAGGAAGGCTTCGTTTCACTACTTCCTATGCAGAGGCTGCTGAGTTCGCAGACATCCACTTTATTGGTGTTGGCACACCGCAGAGGAAGGGTGAATTTGCTGCGGATCTCAGCTACATCGATGCGGTCGTCGAAGAGCTTGCGCCACTCCTGACATCGAAGGCATTCATTCTCGGCAAGTCCACGGTACCGGTGGGTACCTCCGAGGCGCTTAGGCGTAAGGTGCACGATCTCGCGCCAGCCGGAAAATCGGTGGAGGTGGCCTGGAACCCAGAGTTTCTGAGGGAAGGGTACGCAGTGCAGGATACCCTCCATCCAGACCGCATCGTGCTTGGAGTTGACGCTCTCAATCCAGGACTCGTGGAAGAGGTCGTCCGTGAGGTCTATAAGGATCTATTGGACGAGGGTATTCCTTTCCTGGTGACGGACCTTGCCACAGCTGAACTTGTGAAGACAGCTGCGAATGCGTTTCTCGCGACTAAGATTTCCTTCATCAACGCGATGGCTGAGGTTTGTGAGGCGTCCGGCGCCGACGTAACTGTCCTTGCCGATGCGATCGGACACGACGCGCGCATTGGCCGCAGATTCCTTAACGCTGGCATCGGATTCGGTGGTGGGTGTCTTCCAAAGGATATCCGCGCATTCATGGCTCGCGCAGGTGAACTCGGTGCAGACCAAGCGCTTACTTTTCTCCGAGAAGTTGACAATATCAACATGCGACGCCGGACTCGGATGGTTGAACGGGCCAAGGACGCAGTCGGAGGCTCGTTGATTGGTGCGCGGATCGCAGTATTGGGTGCAGCATTCAAACCTGACTCAGATGACGTGCGCGACTCACCTGCGTTGAATATTGCTGGCCAACTGCAACTTCAAGGCGCATCCGTTAGCGTTTACGATCCGAAAGCGACCGAGAACTCAAGGAGAATATTTCCCACTCTCACATACGGGGCATCGGTAAACGAAGTTTGTCGAGGATCCGACGCAATCCTGGTGTTGACGGAGTGGAATGAATTCAAGCGGCTAGACCCAGTTTCGCTAGTTGATGTTGTGAGGCAGCGTGTCATTCTCGACGGGCGAAACTGTCTCTCCCAGCAGGACTGGGTCTCTTCTGGATGGACGTACATAGGCGTTGGAAAGCCGGCGCACGGTCCTGAATGGCAGGACCATTGGGCGAATAGTGCCATAGAACGACAAGTGGAGTCTGTAAATGCTGAATAGATTGACTGGTTGCACTTTGACGGAAAACTCCTGGTCTCCCATCTTTGCCTGTTTTGAGTGCGCTGAGTATGAGGTTGTGCGATGACAAAATCGGTCGCAATAATTGGCACCCGCGGGTACCCGAGTTACTACGGCGGATTTGAAACACTCGTTCGGCAGCTTGGTCCTTACCTAGTCGAACAAGGGTGGGACGTGACTGTGTACGGTCGCCCTAACGCTGTGAAGTCAAACGATATCACCCGCGATGAGCGTGTCAGAACGGTGAATACACGTGGGATCGAATCGAAGTCCTTGAGTACGCTTTCATATGGATTAACATCCTGCGTGGACTCTTTCATTAAGAAGCCGGATGCAGCATTGGTCATGAACGTTGCAAACGGCTACTGGCTGCCACTTCTAAAGGCGCGTGGCATTCCGACTATTGTCAACGTCGACGGTATTGAGTGGGAACGGGCAAAATGGGGACGAGCAGCTAAATCGGTGTTCAAGTCCGGAGCTCACATGACGGCAAAATTTGCTGATCATCTGGTTTTCGACTCTCAAGAAATTGCGCGACGCTGGAGGAATGAATTCAGGAGGAGCGGCGAGTTTATTCCGTATGGCGGCAATGTTCCGGAAGATTCCAATCCGTTAAAAGAATTCGCGCGACGTAGCTACGCGTTGATGGTCGCGCGATTTGTTCCCGAGAACACAGTGGAGGAGTTCTTTGATGCGGCCGAGAATTTAGCCAAGCGTTGGGACGTCGTGATCGTGGGTTCATCAGGATATGGTGGCGATCTGGACGAGCGCGCAGACCGTCTCGCAAACTCGAACGATCGCATTCATTGGCTTGGCCACATAAGTGATGATCGCCAGCTATTCGCGCTATGGCAGAACGCCGGCGTCTATTTTCATGGCCACAGCGTAGGAGGGACGAATCCAGCCCTGGTTCAGGCCATGGCCTGCGGAGTGCCGATTGTCGCGAGGGACACTGTTTACAACCGGGAAGTTCTGGACGAAGCAGGAATTCTTGTCCCGCCGTCAGGAGAAGCAATCACCGAGGCGTTGGACAGGGTGCTTTCAGACTCAACGTTGCAGGACGATCTGACCGCTCGGGTACTTGTCCGGCGTGACGGCGTTTATACCTGGGAAAACGTGTGCAAATTATATGCGGAGCAGCTGGATGAAGCGGTCCGCTAGATATGCTTCTGGCATATCACAGACGAACTAGCACTGCTGGCTCCCGCAGAGTCGTATCGCTCAAGTGAAGGAAGGCCTGGAACGGTGAGTCAAACCCACGTCAAGAGTGATTGCAGTGGGCTCAATCGTCACTGCCCGCATGGGTCTTCCAATACCGATACTTGCGCGACGCGAACATATAGGATTCCGAGCTGGAAGTTCGGCACGTTCGCTGTCGTCTCACATTTTCTGGCATTGCCGCTGGGTCCAAGGGCTAATCTTGCAGCACTGGCGATCACAGTGGCGGCGCTCGTGGTGGCGATCGTCAGGAGCCGCGGTTCTCTTGAAAGCGGTATCGTGGTCGTTAGCTTTCTAATCACAGTTTGGTGGGCAATACTACTGCTTAACCCGAATGTGATTTCGCTCGATGCCGGTCTAACTGGGTATCGCGGAACTGTCACGTTCGTACTTGGTATCGCCTTAGGTTTTCTCTGGCTCGGCAACACCGAGAGTGCGCTTAGGACTGTGTGGTGGTGCCTCCTTGTAGCCTGTTCGATCGCAATTGTAGTCCATGTCAGTTTCCCAGAAGTTGAGTCATCAATCTACAGAGCGGCTGACTATTACACTTCTAACTTCAGGGGATCATCGAGACTTCAGGGGCTATTTGCAGGACCGTTCCATGCTGCGGTCGCAGGATCATTCTTGGCGTTATCTTCGCTCCGTGTTGGCTCTGTAATTACCAACCCAGTGCTCCGATGGATAGGATTTGCTGTCGGGATCCTGTGCATCCAATTGAGCGAGGTGCGCACTGGATATGTTGCAGTCCTTGTTGGAGCCATCATGATTGCTCTCCTCGCAGGGACTCCTGGCCGACGAGCGCGAATGATATTTGTACTCACGTCATTAGGTGTGTGCATTGCTGCGTTCTGGGGTTTACTGCTTTCGCAGATTGAGAAGATCCCCGCGCTCGCGTCGCTTCTAACCGCAACGGAAGACACGCGGTTCCTTGGACGAGAGGAAACTTGGCAGCGTGCCGCCGAAATGGTTGTCGAGTCTCCGATTCTAGGCTGGGGGCCAGGTTCTGCCGGAGCTACACTGGCGCCAAGTTTTCCACCGGGCGGGCACGTGACAAGCCACAACCTGGTTCTAAAGTTTGCGGTGGAGGGCGGAATCCTAGGCGGCGTCTTAATCGTCGCACTTCTGGCACTTCTGGCTGTCGCCATCTGGCGCGTCGGGGACAAGTCTGGGTTTGCTCTGCCGGCATTTATTCCACTGTTGGTATTCGCCACGGTCGGGTCCACCGTCGATACGTTACCGGTTAGCTTCGGAATAGCGGTCATCCTCGGCCTTTGCGCAAATCCAAAGTCTTTTGCATCAAATCTGCCAGGTCCTAGAACGGGGCGGAGAATCGAAGTCGGTGGAGGAGACAGGTGACAGCTTCAGACCGCTTGACCAAAGCTGAACCGCGTAGTGCGAAGGACCGGCTCTACTGGGCAGATGCGGCCAAGGGCATATCGATTTTATTAGTCGTTCTCCTTCATGCTGTTGCGTGGTCGGAATACGTCGTGAATGTTCCCGAATGGCTGGGTGCGACCAACGACGCTCTCGCGCCACTAAGGATGCCATTATTCTTCTGTATTTCGGGGATTTTCGCCGCGAAGTGGATGACGGAACCCTGGCAAGATACGTACGGGAACAAACTAGCACTGCTGGTCTGGACCTTCTTAATATGGCAACCAATTGTTTTCAGTTACAAGCTGATGTCAGGTCATTTTCTGCCCAATCAACCGAGGTCAGAAATAGCGGATCACCTCCTGAGGTTGGCTGTGACAGTAGTTCGACCGAATGGGGAATTATGGTTCCTATGGGCACTTGTCCTATTCATCGTGACAGCGAAGTGGCTCCACCGAATTCCTAGGTTGCTGCAGGTTGCATCCGCCAGCGTGGTTTCCGCTGTGTGGTATTTTTGTTCAGACAATTATCTAACTCCTGATCAGCTGCGCGCCATTGGTGATGGCTGGGACGGGGCCTTGGGGCTATTTGTATTCTTCTTGGCGGGACTGTTGTATCGCGACGAGATAAAGAAATGGGTCGCGAAGACCCCAGTTTCGGTTAGCGCAGGGCTAATGGCGGTCGCCGGAGTTGCGCTTTGGGGGTACTATATTGCCGACTTGTCGGGGTACTTCGCACTTCCCTTAGCCATCCGTGTTATCGGTCTCGCTTGTGGAATCGGTGCAGCGGTCGTGTTCAGTAGAATCTCGGTGATCAGGTACTGGGGTACTGTAACCCTCCCTATCTATCTCGGCCATACCGCCATTATTGCGATCTCCTGCTCGATTCTGGCAGTGACTCTGGATGACCTCCCGGCTGGGAATCGAATGGTCGGAGTACTGTTCCCGCTGTTCCTGGCGGCGTTTGCGATTTTTGTGTCCCTCCAGGTCTACCGGTTAAGAAATTCGCGAATCGGTTTCTATCTTTATAATCCGCCGAATTGGTTTATTAGGTCGGGTTCGCGATGAAGCGCACGTGTACTGATTCCTCCAAAGAGGGAATCCTCCCATTGGGTATAAGAGTTTGTTCCATGGGGAGGTGGGGGATGTATGCGTAGAGCACTTTCAGCACTGACTCATGAGACGGTGCTGAGTCAGGCGATATCCGGCGTCTTCGCGATTGTCCAGCTAGGGATCCTTACCAGACTCTTAGATGTCTCGGATTACGCAATATATGTCGTTGCTGCAGCGATCTGGGCGATTGCAAATGCTGCGGTTGGCGTAGGTATTGGAATCCGCATCTCTAATGACGCGGCCAATGGATCGACCAGCATTGCCTTCACCGTTAGCGAGCGATATCGCACGTTACTAGCGGTTCTGATATGCGGGGTATCATTCGCTATTTTGAGCGGCACGCCAGTCGAATGCATTCTCGTTGGCGTCACGCTGCTTTCGTACGTTGCGTGTGAGTCGGCGATCGCATTTGTTGTTGGATCTCGACAGTTTAGAAAGTTCCTGTATGTTTTTACCGTGAGAAGCGGCGCTCCCGTCATTGTGATGGTGCTGTGGGCTTTTCTTGGCGACCTTTCATTTACTGGCGCTGTAATTGCGCTCATGATAGGGCAATTCAGTGCTGCAATGATGCTCTGGCGTCATTTCTCGGTTCAAAAGCCCTCGGTCGCATCGCTGTCGTCGGGCCTCACTGGGTCAATTTCACTGGGGATGTGGGTGTTAGCTAGCGCCGACAAGATAATTCTGGAGCAGTTGGTTAATCCTGAAGAGTTGGCGAGTTACGCTATGGCATACGGGCTATTGGATCGTGTGTTTCGTGCGATTCAGAATATATACACGTCGCGAAATATGGCTGACGCGTTTTCCGGAAAACTTGGCAAGTCGTCACATTGGCTCTCGCTCGGTATCCTGGCGCTTGCGCTCGTGATGTCCCCTGTAGCGGTAGTTGCGTGCGGTATCATTTCAGGCGGTCGGTACCAACCCGATCTGTTATTGGCGTTGGTTATTTCTCTCGGCCTTGCGATAATGACGCTCAGTGCTCCACCTTATCTCAAGATGATGTCCACTAAGAAGTATGCTGGCCCGATTATTGTTATCTATGGTATTGCTTCGGGGAACATTCTGGGAAATATCCTTCTGGCGCCAAAATTTGGTGTTCTTGGCGCTGGTTTGTTGACGCTCGCTGCATATTTGACATGGCTTGGGTACTTATATTCGTACTCCGTAAGGTTCGCCACCAAAGTCAGCGTGCCGTAATTATAAAGGAGAAACTAATGGTTTCATTGTCAAACTCCTGCCTGATGGCGTTTCCTATGCACGGTCAGCGGAAGTTGCTGAACGAGGGTTACCGCACAAGAGATGGCCACCTGATTGAGTGGTTCGGGAGGCTTCTGACGGGGCAGGGAAGTGTGTCCGTGCTGTCACGCCCGGAACCTCAGATTCTTCGACCGCTAGTGCGAACTCAGCCTGGACGGCGTCCAGCGTCTAACACTATCGCTTTGGAGACTTACTCGTGGAGGATTCCATCATTGCGGGACAGAAGGAAATGGTGGGTTCAGAGTGCTCAGTCGTACAGCGTCGGTAAACTAAGCGATTCAGTTCCGGCCGTCGTATGGAATCCTTTGGTTGCAATTTCAAATATCGCACCTGATTTGTTTAACAAACGACGGAAGGTCCATGTAGACCTCCTCGATGACTGGACTGTTCACTATGCATTCGCCGGAATACATCCGGAGTTGGAAATCGCATACGAAACTCTGTTCGACAATGCGACGTCAGTCACCGCGAATTCTGAAGGGACAGTCGAACTGGCGAATAGGTTCGGCCGGAGCGACGTCGAGCTTGTTACCAATGGGTGTGACCCGGGTCGATTCTCGGAGGTGCCAACCGCGAATGGGCCAACGACAATTGGTTACGTGGGTAAAATCGGGAACCGTCTGGATCTTGAGTTGATCGTGTCGGTGGCTGACGCGCTGCCTGACGTCCGATTTGTTTTCGCTGGTCCGATTCTCGATTCGGATTATCGAAAGCCCCTTGAGTCGGCCGCGAATATCGAACTGCTAGGGGATGTTCACTACGAGGATATTCCACGGCTGCTTCAGACCTTTGATATTGGCTGGGTTCCGCATAATGTTGGTGCGCTTGAGGTAGGTGGTGATGTCCTCAAAACCTACGAGTATAGGGCTGCGGGTCTTGTCGTCTTATCGACACCTGTTGCAGGGGCCGGGCAACGGGGGCTCAAAGAAGTGCATGTCGTTGCTCGCGGAGGTCAACTTGAGTGGATTCGAAATAAGATTGCATCAAATACCCGCGTGAAGAGAGTTGCCGAAATCTTTTCAGACGATCATACGTGGGAGGGCAAGGCTGAAGGGATTCTGGCCGATCTTGAATTGAAGACTTCGTCATTCTAGACCCTGCATTGAAAGAAAATCAATTTTTGGGAGTAGGTTCCATCTTTAGGGAGGCTTCGTGTCGATAGACGTTGTGGTCGTGGCGTATAAGACCGATAAGGTCCTGCAGCGCTGTGTTGACTCTTTGCTAAGGGACAGTCAGGCGGGGAATATATATATCGTTGACAATTCGCCTGGGCACCCCGTAGGCGTTTCCCCGAGTTCGAGGATTTCCATTCTGGAACCGGGATCCAATCTGGGTTTCGGAAACGGCGTGAACTTCGCTGCGAAAATGATGACGACAGAGTATATAGCGATCGTGAATCCGGATTTGGTTTTCGATCGGGGTGTATTGGGTATCTGCAGTCAGTATCTTGATGAGAACCCAGGAGTCGCGCTTGTGTCTCCTCGGGTATTCGTAGATGGCCGCCTGTACCGTACTTCAGAGCGCGATGCATCAATTTTTCGTTACCTGTCGTACCCGATTGGTCTAGGTAAATGGCTGGGAGTGGAACGCTCATTGGGGGCGCATTCTGAGACGCACATCACTGATGCTGTGAATGGTGCGTTCATGGTTGCACGGCGGGATGCGCTCGACTCGGTAGGTTGGTTCGACCCCGAGATCTTCCTATTCGGTGAGGAAGTCGATCTGTGTCGGCGCCTTAGGAGCGATGGTTGGAATGTCGCCTATCTTGCGGAGGGGCACGTTGACCACCTCGACGGGTACTCTGCGTCGAAGGAACCCGACGCCAAAATCCGTTCGATACGGAGGAATGCGAGAGTGGAACAGTTACGACGTGCCCGAGGCGCTCGTCAGGCCGCCTTGTACTCGGCGTTTCTTCGCGTCAAGTCGTAGTACGACCAGCTGATGTAGGAACCCATCTTGACGCTGCGGATGGCTCGACGGTCTTCGTGGGCCGTTTGTGGTGGATCGCGTGACTGGGGAGTCAGTGATGCGCATTTTCTGGTGTCATGCCTGCTGACCACTCGGTCTTCTCCCCTGACCAAACCGCCGAATTCTTTGGGCGCCGTGGGTGTGGGCCGAGACATCGGTGCCGAGGGGATGCGTTAGCCTCGCGCTTTCACGCCGAATTGGCGGTGGGCCTGTGTCGATCACGAAGAAAGGTGCTCTGAACTGCAAGAATATGACTTGCTGAGGGTCAT
>NZ_JBHWWZ010000079.1:0-16760 GCF_042730275.1 Rhodococcus sp. NPDC060086 | reverse complement strand
CGATCGATGATCGTCCGGCCGTCGCGTTCCCGAATCAGGACGCCCTCCGCGCCGAAAGGAACTACCCCTCGATCAGTTCCATTCGGTACGGCCCGCGTCCTTCGTGCAAGTTGACCTTGCGTGGTGATGAGTCTTCCGGTGTTGTGCAACGTGCTCCAATCCTGAAACACTGCGGACCGGGTATCATCCCAGCTCGGACATGGTGAGGAATTTTTCCGCAGCGGACTTTCACGGGCGGATTCTCCTGCGGAAGGCGAATCGGAAGGGCGCGGAACGTGAGAGCGGACGGCGGCACGGCGCAGAGCGCAGACCATCGGCGCTTCTTCGCGGACCAGCTCCTCATGCTGTTCGCCGCCGCGGGTCGTCCCGCATTGAAGAAGGTGGTGTCCGGTGCGTCCGCGATCTCCCGCGCGGTGGGAAACGACCGCACCGTGTCGGTGCAGCGCGTCAGCGACTGGCGTAGCGGTAAGCGTGTGCCTGCGAGCTTCGAGTCGGTCCATCCCGTCCTGGTCGTGTTGATCCGCTCCGCCCGAGAACTCACCACGGAACCGCCCGCTCCGGGGCTCTACTCCCTCAAGCAGTGGGAGACGTGGTGGAAGGCCGCGCGTGGCGAGACCGGTGGTGCCCGGTCGACGGACAAACCCCCCGCGGTGGTCGCCGACACGCGTCCTTACAAAGGGCTGTCTGCTTATCGTGCCGACGACGCACGGATGTTCTTCGGCCGGACCAAGAGCATGCGCATGCTCGCCGACACCGTCGTCGCGGCGCACGGTCAAGGGCCGGTGATCGTGACCGGCGCGTCGGGAGTCGGGAAGTCCTCGCTCGTACAGGCGGGGCTGATTCCGCTGATGTGCGGTGGCGGCGACTGCGCTCCCGTGGTGTTCACCCCGGGGCCCGATCCCGTGAGCCGTCTGGTGGAAGTCTTGCCGACTCTCGCCGGACTCGAGGAGCCGTCCGGCGATGAGGTGGCAGACCGGACCGCAGTGCACGAGGCGATCGCCGCCCAAGCCCAGAAGATATCGGTGTCGACCCTGCTGGTCGTGGTCGACCAGTTCGAGGATCTGTTCACCCAATGCGATGATCCCGACCGCCGCACGTATTTCCTGGCACTGCTCGAACACATGTCGACGGCAGACGATACGGATGCGCCCGCACATGTCGTGGCGACGATGCGTTCCGACTTCTATGAGCAGGCGGTGACGTATCCGGCGCTCGCCCGTGCGCTCGAACGCCGTAGTAAGGCCGTTCAGCCACTGGACCGGGACGATCTGGTCGAAGTCATTTCTGCCCCGGCCAAGCTGCTGGGTGTACGACTCGAAGCGGGACTCGTCGACCTGATCCTCCACGACCTGGGCGTGCTGGCACCGGGGGACATCACCGGCACGGAGTTGCCGCTGCTGTCGCATCTGCTCGACACGATGTGGGACAAACGCACCGGTGGTGCGCTCACCGTGGCCGGCTATCGGGAGACAGGAGGCGTGCGCGGCTCCATCGCGGCAGGCGCCGAACGGGCATGGGATAGCCTCGACGAAGGCGACCGTGAGATCGCGCGGACGATGATGGTCCACCTCGTCTACGTGACGAACACCGGCACCGATGTGAAGATGGCCCGCCCGCTCTCGGTGCTCCTGGCGGTGGGAAGTGAAGACCGCGCGGCTGCGACGAGAGTAGTGGACCATTTCGTGTCGGCGCGCGTGCTCGTCGCCCGCGAGGGACACGTCGAGCTCATTCACGATGCAGTGATCGTGGCGTGGCCGCGGCTGAAGTCGTGGATCCAGGAGGACCGGCAGTTCGCGGCCTCCCGGCAGCAGGTCGAGGCCGACGCAGCGAACTGGGTCGAGAGCGACCGCAACAGAGGCATGCTCTATCAGCGTGGCCGTCTGGACCTGCTCGCCGAACAGGGTGCGCGTTTCGGTGGTGGAGATGCCGGGGAACGGTCCATCGCCGCGGTCAGCCCGGCCGCTCTCGAGTTTCTCCGGGCCTCCCGACGTCAGATCGAGTGGCAGCGCAGGCTCCGCGGGAGCGCCCTTGCGGGATTGGTCCTGCTGACGATTGTCGCCCTCGTGATGGGCGGTCTGGCGTGGGTCGGCAAGAACCGGGCCGACGAAGAACGCAAGGCCGCACAGTTCCAGCAGGTGGTGGCGCTGTCGGATTCGACGCGCTCGGGTGATCCGACGATGTCGGCGCACCTCGCGCTGGCCGCAACCTCTCTCGAAGGCGACAGCGAAGTGGCCTACTCGCGACTCCTCGCCACGCAGGGTGTGCCTCTGGCTCGGGTCCTCGTCGGTCATACGGGGCCGGTCTACGGAACCGCGATCTCTCCCGACGGTTCGACGTTGGCCTCGGCCAGTGACGACGGCACCGTGCGCCTCTGGTCGTTGTCCGGGGACATCTCCTCGATCGGCGACCCGCTGGTGTCCTCGTCCAACTACATGGCGTCGGTGTCGTTCAGCCCGGACGGACGCTACCTCGCCGCCGGTGGTGGCGACGGGGGCGTGTGGATCTGGGACATGTCCGACCGCGCCTCGCCGCGGCCTGTGCTCAACCATCGAGTTCTCGGGTCGGGGGCTGTGCACAACGTCCGATACAGCCCGGACGGGCAGATGCTGGCGGTGCCCTACGACGACGGCTCCGTCGTGCTCCTCGACACTTCGTCCTCCGAGACCGGCCGGTTCCCCGACACGCGGATACAGGGACACGAGGGTGGTGTGCGAACGGTCTCGTTCCGCACCGATGGTTCGGTCCTTGCCACCGCCAGTGACGACCGCACGGTGCGCCTGTGGGATGTGTCCGACATCGCGCGGCCGAGCGCGCTCGGGGATCCACTGACCGGGTTCGGTGATGTCGCGCATTCGGTCAGTTTCAACGCGGACGGCACAGTTCTCGCCGCGAGCAGCGACGACGGTGTGCTGTGGTTGTTCGACACGACGGATCCGCGTGCACCCCAGCAGCTCGGCACTCCGGTACGAGCTCACACCGGCGGCGTGTGGACCATCTCTTTCCTTGCCGACGGTCACACCTTGGTGAGTGCGTCGTGGGACGGCACGGTGAAGTTGTGGTCGGTGGATACGGAGTCGCGGCGGATCGACGAGCTCACCCCCGCGCTCACCGGACACGGCGGCGGTGTGCCTGCCTTGGCGGTCACACCTACCGGAGACACGATCATCACCGGGGGGCAGGACGCGAACCTGCGTATCTGGACCATGCCGCACCGCCGCGTGTTCGTCTCTCCGGCCGCGTTGACCTTGCCGGTCACCGACGGGACAGGAAACCTCGTGGCCACCGGAAGTTACGACGCGGTCGTCCGGCTGTGGCATGTCGGTGAGGACGGGTGGTCGCGCGTCGGTCAGGTGGAGCTCACGCGCCCCCTCGGCGGTGGCTACGTGAGTGCACTGTCACCGTCGGGCACGATCCTCGCGGCGGCGGCCACGTCGGGCGGAAGCGTCGAGTTGTGGGATGTCGCGAACCCCGCGTCGCCGCGCCGACTGGGCGAACCTCTTGCGCTGACCACGCGATTCACGTCGGCCCTCACGTTCGGTCCGAAGGGCACCACCCTTGTCACGGGCGATGACGATTACTCGGTGCAGCTGTGGGATCTGTCCGATCCGGCGGCGCCGAGGCCGTGGGGGCCGCCGCTCGTGGGCCCGACCAACCTGGTGCGGCACGCCGAGATCAGCCCCGATGGGCGCAGCCTCGTTCTGACCAGTGCCGACGGCCGGATCTACGCCTGGGACATCACGGACCGTTCTGCTCCCCGTTCCGTGCCGGTCACCCAGGGACACTCCGCGGGCGTCAACGGTGTGTCGTTCGCCCCCGACAGTTCGGTTCTCGTCACCGGTGGCGACGATCATCAGGTCGTCGTGTGGGATCGCGACGAGGCGGGAGGTTTCACCGCTCGCGCCACGAAACTGCGCGGTCACACAGGCACGGTGTATTCGGTGTCGGTCTCGCCCGATGGTTCGCGCGTCGTCAGCGGCAGCGACGACGGCACGGTCCGATTGTGGGATGTGTCGGATCCCGATGCCATGCGTGCGGTGGGAGGGCCGATCACCGATACCGGGGTGGGGCGGTGGCAGGCGATGTTCCACCCGAACGGCACGGTGATCGCCGCCGGCGGTGACGGCGTGTTGCGTACCTGGAGTCTGGACGCCGAGGCGGTCGTCGAGCGGATCTGCTCCTCGACCTCGGGGCAGCTCAGGGAACTCCTGCCGCAGTTCGGGTTGCCACTTCCGCGTGACGAGGCGTGCTGAGCGAGAGGATGCTCGCTGCTTTGTCGAGGCATTCCTGCCATTCGGCGGCTGGGTCGGAGTCGATGGTGATGCCGCCGCCCACCCCGAGGGCGCAGGTTCCGTCGGCACCGAATTCGACGGTGCGGATCGCGACGTTCAGTTCGGTGCCCGCAAGGGGGCTCGCCATACCGACGGTGCCGCAGTAGACGCCGCGCGACGACGGTTCCCACTGCTGAAGCAGTTCACGGGCCCGGATCTTCGGGCACCCCGTGACGGAGGCGGGTGGGAAGGCAGCGTCGAGGAGGTCGCGGGCGGACACTCCGGGGCGGGTGGTGGCGGTGACGGTCGAGACAAGATGCCACACGCCGGGTGCGGGCCGGACGGCGAGGAGTTCGGGCACGGTGACGCTGCCGGGTTCGGCCACTCGGCCCAGATCGTTGCGAACCAGGTCGACGATCATGATGTTCTCGGCGACATCCTTGACCGATGCCCGTAGGTCGCCGGGATCCCGGTGCAGCGGGAGGGTGCCTTTGATGGGGCTCGACGCGAGCCGATGGCCGTGGCGGGAGACGAACAGTTCGGGCGACAGCGACGCCACCGCGCCCCACGGGCCTTCGAGGTACGCGGCGCGGGACGGGCTCGTGCGGGTGATCGCGTCGGCGAAGAAGGACAGGGGATCGCCGGTGTGGGTGCCGGTGAAGCGGGTGCACACGCAGGCTTGGTACACCTCGCCTGCGCGGATGGCATCGAGGCACTGCTCGACGCCGTGCCGGTGGGTATCGCGGTCCGGCAGTGACCAGTCGATGCTCCAGCGTGGTTCGATGGTGGATCCGGCGGGATCGAGCACTGCACCGGCCAGCGTGTCCGGACATGTCCTGTCGGAGAGTGTTTCGTACCACCAGCATCCGTCGTGGTCGAGACGAAGGACCGTGTCGGTCCAGCCGCCTGCCGCGGCGGGTAGCGAGGGGGACTGCGTCGTGGTCGTGTCCGGGTAGGCGAGGTACCCGATCCACCCGCCGCCGATGTGTGGGCCGCCTGCCCGGACCTGTCGATCCGGGCAGGCGAACGCCTCGGTAGCCGCTACCGGAACGGCTTCGAGCGACGGTGCGATCACCGCGGCGGCACCGAACCACGACCCGGTGATCGCCGCGGGCGGAGGTGTACCGATACGTCGGGCGTGCTCGCCGAGAGCATCGAGCACCTGAGCGGGTGTGCCTCCGCATCCGAGTCGTTCCATCCGCATCCGACAAGCCTGTCACGACGGGGACGGTGCCCCGAATCGGGTCAGTTTGTCGGGATTGCGGACCGCGTACACGCCGGTGATCAGGCCGTTGACGATCTCGAAGAGAAATACGAGGTCGACCACGCCGCGCGAGTACACGATCACGCCGGGAGCGGTATTGACGATCGCGGTGTCGATCGTCATCTCCGGCAGTCCCACGCGTGCGAGTCCGGAGAACAGGCGCGCCACCTTCTGCGCGCCGTGGACCGGCACCTTGGCCGCGGTGACCTTGCCGCCGCCGTCGGCGATGTACACGGCGTCGGGTGCGAGCAGCCGGAGCAGTCCGTCGAGATCGCCGGTCATCGCGGCCGCGAAGAACTCGCCGACCACGCGGTCGGTCTCTTCGTTTGCCGGGGTGAACCGCCGTCGACGCTCCTGAACGTGGTCGCGGGCGCGGTGGGCGACTTGCCGCACGGAGGCCTGGGTGCGGTCGACGGCGTCGGCGATGTGCGCGTAGTCGAATCCGAAGACTTCGCGCATCACGAACACCGCCCGTTCGAGCGGACTCAAGGTTTCGAGGACCAGGAGCATCGCCATCGACACCGACTCGGCGAGTTCGACTCTCGCAGACGGATCGGTGCCGCGCTCGTCCGTAGCCGTGAGGAGCGGTTCGGGCAACCACGGTCCGACGTACTCCTCGCGTCGTCGCTGCGCAGAGCGCAGCGAATTGAGGGCCTGGCGCGTCACGACCTGGGCCGCGTATGCGCGCGGATCCTCGACGGTGCCCGGGTCGACCTTCGCGAACCGCAGGTAGCTGTCCTGGAGGACGTCTTCGCTGTCGGCGACACTGCCCGTGATTTCGTAGGCGATCGAGAACAACAGGCCGCGGTGCTCGGTGAACACCTGGGCCTGCTCCGTGTCGTCGTCGTTCATTGCGCGGCGACCAAGTCGGAGGTGGGTCCTTCCATGACGTGCGGGGCGTGGCCTCTGGCTTGGCGTTGCATGGACCGGATGGTGCCACGCAGGATGGCCTCCTTGACGAATGCGGCCGGCCTCCCGCGCAGTGTCATCGCGCGGGGAGCGTCGGCCGCCGTGGTGAACTGCAGTGCGGCCCGACCGCGTCCCAGTGAGATGCACTGCGCGACGAATCCCAGCGACAGGGATGCCGGGTCGCGGCCCTGCAGCACTTCCCACACGGTGCCTGCGCCGTGCACGCCGAGCGGAATCGCTGCTTGGCAGCTCATCCGGATGTAGGGCCGGTCCGCGATGGTGACGGCGTCGCCCACCCCGATCACGTTGCTGCGGTTCGTCGCCCGGAGCGTCGCATCGACGTGCAGGCGACCGGAGTCGTCGACGTCGAGCCCGCTGCGGCGTGCGAGATCGGGTACCGAGAATCCTCCTGCCCACACAGTGAGGTCGGCGAGCGCCTTGGTGCCGTCGTCGAACTGCACACTGTCGTCGGTGATCTCGGTGACGGCCACGCCCGCCAGGATCTCGATGCCGAACCCGGTGAGGGTGCGTCGCAGGTACCGGCGGGTGCGATCGGGGAGACCGGGCCCTGGATCGCCGACGAGCGTGAAGCGGTGGCCCCGGTGCGCGGTGGCGAGTTCGGTGACGGTTTCGATGCCGGTGAACCCGCCGCCGACGACGGTGACCGCGGCACCGTCGGGCAACGCATCGATCGCGGAGTGCAGCGCCGCCGCGGATTCGAGGTCGGACACCGAATGCGCCCGCTCGCCGCCTGGAACATCCACCCGGGCGGGGCCGCTCCCGACCGCGTAGACCGCGGCGTCGCAGGTCAGTGTCGATCCGTCGGCGAGAAGCACGGTACCGTCGTCGATCCGCAGGGCAGTGCCCACACGCAGTTCGGCGCGGGGATGGAGCAGTTCGACGAGGTCGTGTGTCGCCGATCCGGTCGCGGCCGCATGCTGGTGCAGCCGCGTTCGTTCGACGAACATCGATCGCGGATTCACGACGGTCGCCGCGACGTCGGGGTGTTCGGCGAGCAGTCGGTTCGTCGCCATGACGCCGGAGTACCCGGCGCCGATGACCACCACGTGGAATCGGGTGTTGTTCATAGTTCTCGCCCCAATGCAGTCGTGTCGAAATGCAGACGTGTCGGATGTGTCGTCGATGGGACACCGCGCGGACCGAGAATGTGACATCTCCGTCAAAGAAGATCTGGGCGTACGACGCTCAGTGGCCCAACGGCGACTGGCCCGGCGCGAGCGATGCGCTCTCGGCGGCGTCGCGTCCGGCGTGGAAACCGTCGGCGTCGACACCGCGACCACCCGAGGCCCGAGTGGTGGGGAACAGGCGCTGGAACTCGGCGTCGACCGCTTCGGAACGCCGGGTGAGGATGGGCGCGAGATCGGTCATCGGTACCCGCGCGTCGGCGGCGGCCTCGGCGGTGGCGTGGGCCTGCACCTCGCGGAGTCTCTCGCCGATGCGGTTCGCGAAACCGGTGAGGAAGGCGCGACGGAAGGACGTGGCGCCGCCACCGCGTCGCCCCGCGGTTCCGGCAGCGTTCATCGCGCGGGCGCTCTGGACGAGTAGCGACGTGAACAGCATCTCGACCTGCTCGAGATCGACGACGGTGCCGACGATGGTCGCGATCTGTACGCGGGTGAACCACACCGTGCGGACCCGGTTGGCGTCGCCGATGGCGGTGAGCAGCAGTACTTTTTCCTTCGCGTAGGGGCGTTCGAGGTGGAGACGCCGACCTCGGACGGGATCGGTGGCGGACCCCGCGCTGCCGAGCACGGCCGCACCCACCGCGTACCGGGTCATCAGCTCTTGGGCCTTGGCGGTGAATGCCTCCGCCTCGTCGGGAAACTCGGTGGATTCGGCCTTCGAGAGCAACCCGCGGATACGTTCGAGCACGCGCGGATCGGGGGCGGCGGGAATCGTGCCGTCCGGCGCGGTGCGCACCTGAGGCCACTGCGACGGAGGCGCGGTCAGGTGGGTGAAGCGTGGGAGGTATTTCCAGGTGTAGGCGAGGCCGTCGACCTGGAACCGCGACACGTACGGCAGTACGCGGAACAGGCCCGCCTCGAACGAGTGGTCGTGTTCGGTGACGCGGGCGATCGCGGGGTGGCGGTCGCCGATCGTGCGTACCTGGTGCAACCATTCGGTGGGTGCGCGGTGGGCCGCGCGGGTGCGGTGGGCGTCGAACAGCACGGATGCGGCGGCGAGGGGTGCGTCGGTGGGGTCGCCCCAGTGTGCGGCCATGTGGAGTACGTCGGCGGGCTGCCAGCCACGCTCGTAGGCGCCGTTCAGCTCGTCGAGCAGAATCTCGGCGCGCACCTCATCGGTTCGAATGTATGTTCCATTGGTCGGCATGTGAGGAGTGTGGCGCAAGGCACCGACAAGTTCCTGCCGGAGTCTGTCACCTGCCGAAACGACGGAGTCCGGGCCGCCTCACGATGCGGCCCGGACTCAGTGCGGGAGCTCGGTGAGGCCGTGAGTGCGCAGCAGATCCTTCACGGCGTCATGCTCGTCGCGGATGTATGCCTTGGCGAGGAGGTCGTTGAAGGTATCGGACAGCTGGGGATCCTGGTCGTCGACCGGCACAACGAGCATCCGGCCGTGGCCGATGAGCAGACTGTTCGCGACGAACAACGCTGTACGCTTGTTTCCGTCCTCGAACGGTTGAGCTTTGGCGAGTCCCACGAACAGATCCAGCGCGGCCTCGGTGACGTCCTCGCAGGTCAGCGAGCCGATCAGCTGCTGCAGCCCGCTCTCGGTCAACGCGGGCGGCGTGTGTCTGCCGTAGCGAGTATCGACGCCGATCTGCTGGTCCTCGGTGCGTAGTTGCCCGGGATGCAGCGCACCACTGCGAGTGATCTGCGCGTTGATCGCGCGGACATATGAGGCGTCGATCGGTTGATCGTGGCGGTCGATGATGAACTGCGCGACGTCGCGGAGGTCCTCGAGCAGTGCGAGGTCGGCGCGAGAGGAGACGCCGGCCAGGCTGCCTGAGCGCAGGAAGTTCTCGGTGTCGAGGCGACCAGTAGCGAGGCCGTCGAACACCTTTCCCGAGGAGTAGACGGCGCTGGCCAGGTCAGCGATGGTGATCATGGGTACAGCGCTCCTTACCTGTGGTCGGCGGCGTCAACAGCGCTGACCTCGATCATGTCGCCTTCGGTGTCGACCTCGTCAACTGCGTCTTCGTTGTCGATCGGGAGCTCGGCGGTGGCGGTATCGCGCAGTCTCTGACCATCGTCCGGGCCCGCCTGTCGGTGAACGGCTCTCCACTACCCGGACTCCGAAGGCGGTTCTCTACTACACGGTGCCCGACTATTCCTCGTCGACGAAGCGCGGGAACACCGGTGACGGCGCAGGCAGTGCGGTACCCGGCACGACCCGCGTCGCGATGTCGGAGAACTGCCGGGCCTCCGGACCCTGGCCGAGCAGGTCGAGGATCTTGGTGCCCGCGTCCGGCATCACCGGCTGGACCAGGATGCCCACGACGCGCACGACCTCGAGCGTCACGTACAGCACCGTGGCCATCCGCGTCGGATCGGTTTTGCGCAGCACCCACGGCTCCTGCGCCGAGAAGTACCGGTTGGTCTCGCCGAGCACATGCCAGATCGTCTCGAGTCCGAGGTGGATCTGCTGTTCGTCGAACTCGGCGCGGACCTTGTCGAGCAGTGCGTGGGCCTGCGCGAGCATCGCCTCGTCGTCGGCGGTGAACTCACCCGGCGTCGGAACCTGCCCGTCGAGGTTCTTCGCGACCATCGTCAGCGACCGCTGCGCGAGGTTGCCCAGGTCGTTGGCGAGGTCGGCGTTGATGCGGGTGACGATGGCCTCGTGGCTGTAGCTGCCGTCCTGGCCGTACGAGATCTCGCGGAGCAGGAAGAAGCGCAGCGGATCGAGGCCGTACTTGTCGACCATCTCGATCGGGTCGACGACGTTGCCGACCGACTTCGACATCTTCTCGCCCTTGTTGAACAGGAACCCGTGCACGAACACCCGCTTGGGCAGTTCGAGACCGGCCGACATGAGGAACGCCGGCCAGTACACGGTGTGGAAGCGGGTGATGTCCTTGCCGATGATGTGCAGATCGGCCGGCCAGAACCGCTTGTACGACTCGGATTCGGTATCGGGGAAACCGGCGCCGGTGAGATAGTTCGTCAGCGCGTCGACCCACACGTACATCACGTGATCGGGATGGTCGGGGACGGGAACACCCCAGTCGAAGGTGGTGCGGGAGATCGACAGGTCCTTGAGCCCGCCGGAGACGAAGCTGACGATCTCGTTGCGCCGTGTCGCGGGGGCGATGAACTCGGGATGCTCGTCGTACAGCTCCAGGAGCTTGTCCTGGTAGGTGGACAACCGGAAGAAGTACGTCGATTCCTCGGTCCACTCGACCGGTGTGCCCGTGTCGGTGGACAGGCGCGACCCGTCGTCCTGCAGGGTGGTCTCGGCCTCGGTGTAGAACGCCTCGTCGCGCACCGAATACCAGCCCGCGTAGGTGTCGAGGTAGATGTCGCCGTTGTCGACCATGCGCTGCCAGATGGCTTTGCTCGCCTCGAGGTGATCGTCGTCGGTGGTACGGATGAACCGGTCGTACGACACGTTGAGGGCCTTGTCCAAGGCCTCGAACACGTCGGAGTTGCGCGCCGCCAGTTCCGTGACGGAAATGCCCTCCTTGGTCGCCGTCTGCTGCATCTTCAAGCCGTGCTCGTCGGTGCCGGTGAGGAAGCGGACGTCGAAGCCGTCGAGGCGCTTGAATCGCGCGAGGGCGTCGGTGGAGATGTACTCGTACGCGTGCCCGATGTGCGGGACCCCGTTGGGGTACGCAATCGCAGTGGTCACGTAGTACGGCGGGCGGCTGGGATCGGCGAACGGGGGGTGGGTGGGATCGGCGCACGGCGGGTGGGTGGGATCGGCGACAGTCATGATGGCCACTACTTTATAGGGCGTGAGTAAAAGCCGTCCTGCCCCCGAAGCCCCGGAACCGCTGGCACCCCTCGTCGATGCCCATACCCACCTCGATGCGTGCGGCGCAACAGATGCCGCGACCACCGCTGCGATCGTGGACCGGGCCGCTGCGGTGGGTGTCGGTCGCGTGGTCACCGTCGCCGACGACCTCGACGCGGCGCGGTTCGCGGTGCGGGCCGCGCACTGGGATCCACGGGTGTTCGCGGCCGTGGCAATCCATCCGACGCGCGCGAACAGCCTCGACGATGCGACGCGCGCCGAGATCGAGCGACTCGCCGCAGACCCGCGGTGTGTCGCGGTGGGGGAGACCGGCCTCGATCTGTACTGGCCGGGCAAGCTCGACGGCTGCGCCGAACCGGCCGAGCAGGAAGAAGGCTTCCGGTGGCACATCGATCTCGCGAAGCGGCTCGGTAAACCGCTGATGATCCACAACCGGGAGGCCGACGACGACCTGCTGCGGGTGCTGCAGGACGAGGGTGCACCCGAGACGGTGATCTTCCACTGCTTCTCCTCGGGTCCCGAGATGGCGCGGGCCTGCGTCGACGCCGGCTACCACTTGAGTTTCTCGGGCACCGTCAGTTTCAAGAACGCCAAGGCGTTGCGTGAGGCCGCGCCCCTCGTGCCGCGCGAGCTGGTCCTCGTCGAGACCGACGCGCCGTTCCTGACACCGCATCCGTTCCGGGGTGCGCCCAACGAGTCGTACTGTCTGCCCTACACGGTGCGTGCCCTCGCGGAGGTGCGCGGCGACGACGCGCTCGAACTCGCCGCGGCAACCACCACGAATGCCAAACGGGTGTACGGACTTTCGTGAACAGGTCTCACATCGACCACTCGGACGTGAGACCGTGGGCGCATGCACAACTTCGTCTACACGGCACAACCGGCTCGGGTGATCTTCGGTACGGGCACCGCGTCGCAGGTCGGCGACGAGGTACGCCGACTCGGTAGATCGCGCGTGTTGCTGCTCGGTGGCCAACATGTGCGTCCTCAGTCGGATCTCGTCGAACGTGCGCTCGGGTCGTTGCAGGTGGCCCGATTCGACGGTGCGGTGATGCACACGCCCGTCTCGGTGACCGAGCGTGTCCTGAAGTACGTCACCGAACACGAAGCGGACGCGGTCGTCGCGGTCGGCGGCGGATCGACCACGGGTCTGGCGAAGGCGCTGGCCGTCCGGACCGGGATCGACCAGGTGATCCTGCCGACGACGTACGCGGGCTCGGAGGTCACACCCACCCTCGGCGAGACGGCCGACGGAGTGAAGACCACGCGGTCGTCGCCCGACATCCTGCCGGAGACGGTGATCTACGACGTCGAGTTCAGTGCAGGACTGCCCGTCCCGATGGCCGTGACCAGTGCGGTCAATGCGCTGGCGCACGCGGTGGAGGCGTTGTACGCAGAGCACGCCAATCCCATCGTCGACGCCCTCGGGCTGCAGGCGATCGCCTCGATCGGCCGGGGTCTTCCCGCACTCGGAGTGGACGGTGCGGATCTCGAGGGCCGCTCCGATCTGCTGCTCGCGGCGTGGCTGTCGGGGGTGTGCCTCGGGTCGGTGGGGATGGCCCTGCATCACAAGCTGTGTCACGTCCTCGGGGGGTCGTTCGATCTTCCGCACGCCGCCACGCACACCGTGATGCTGCCGCACGTCATGGCCTACAACGCCCCGTCGGTCCCAGGGGTGATGGCCCGGATCGCTGATGCGCTCGAGGTGGACTCGGCGCCCGCCGGTGTATACGACCTCATCGTTTCTGCGGGAGGCCCGAGCGCGCTGGCGGATCTCGGGATGCGTGAGGACGACCTCGACGACGCCGCGCGGCGGGCGACGGAGCGGACGTATCCGAACCCGAGGGAGGTGACCTACGTGGGCGTGCGCAGGTTGCTCGGCGAGGCGTTCTCGGGATCGCGACCCCAGTGACCCTGCCTACATGCGCTCCGGAAGGTTGAACCTACAACCATTGGCTGCTACTTTTGGTTGCGTTGTCAACTAGAAGGGGCCTTTCGGCCTCGCAACCGAAGGGTCATCTCCATGAACAATCCACTCGTTCGCGACATCGGCATCCTGATCGCACGTCTCGGTCTCGGCATCATCTTCCTGACCCACGGTCTGCAGAAGCTCACGGTGTGGGGTCAGTCGGGCACCACCGCCGGCTTCGAGGGCATGGGCGCACCCGCTCCTTCTGTGAGCGCGTTCGTTGCGACCTGGATCGAGACGCTCGGCGGAATCGCGCTGATCCTCGGTGTGCTCACGCCGATCTTCGGTGTCCTGCTGTTCCTCGTCATGACCGGCGCTTTCTTCATCGCCCACGTCGGTAACGGCGTGTATGTGACCGACGGCGGCTTCGAGCTCGTCACCGCACTCGGCCTCGGCGCTCTGCTCCTGGCTGCAGTGGGTGCAGGACGATTCAGCGTCGACCGCCTCCTTGCGCCGAAGCTGTCGTTCCTCGCGCAGAAGGATCCGGCTCTCAGCGCTGCGTAACCGATCTCGGAACGCCGCGTCGAAGGGCGCATCGCGGGTGATCACACGATCGCCGGCGGTGCGCCCTTCGCGTTGTCGGAGCTCGTCCGGGCCGGGTTGCCGACCGAAAAATCGACGGCTGTACAGGTGACGACCGGAAAGTTATTCACTTCGAAGGAAATGTAATCCCGGCCACATTATACGAGAGTCGGGCGCTTGCAGCGGTTTTGTATCAACCCGTTTTGTGATCTGAAATATTGATTTATCACCTAACGGTTACATGGATAGTTCCTGGTAGATGAAGTCTGGTTGCCATATCAATTCACGTTCGTTACCGTGCCGTGATCACAGTCGTCGTCTGTCTGGAATTGTTGTGTCACCCTTCATCAAGATCAATCGAATCAAATCGCCGGTGTTCTTCGCTGTCGTTGCGGCATTGTTCGTGACCCTCGGAGCCGGCGGGATCACCGCACTCGTCCAGCACAAGGACGTCACGCTCGACATCGACGGAGAGCATCGCGCTTTCGGCACGATGAGCTCGAACGTCGGCGACATCCTTGCCGCTGCCGGTTACGAGGTGAAGGAACACGACGTCGTTGCGCCTGCCGTCGATTCCGCGGTGTCCGACGGAGACACCATCGTGCTGCGTCAGGCCCGCGAGGTCGAGCTCACCGTCGATGGTGAGCAGCGCAGCGTGTGGACCACCGCACTCACCGTCGACGAAGCTCTCGCACAGTTCCAGCTGGGTGAGGACGTCTACGTCTCGGCATCGCGTTCACATCGCCTGCCGCTCGACGGCGCCGAGCTCGAGGTCGTCAACCCCAAGACCGTGCACTTCGCCGACAACGGTGCACCCGCTGCACCCGTGCGCGTCGCGGCGCCCACCGTGGACGACTTCCTCGAGGTGCACAACGTCGCCCTCGAACAGGCCGACAGCGTGAATCTGCCCCGCGACGCGAAGCTCGAAGAGGGCATGGAGGTCGTCGTGACCCGCGACCGCGTCGAGAGCCGCACCGAGACGCTTCCCGTCGGCGCACCGGAGAACCGCATCGACGATCCGAACATGAACGAAGGCGAGACCGCGCTCGACCACCCGGGTGCTCCCGGTGAGCGTTCCGTCACCTTCGACGTCCACACCGTCAACGGTGTCGAGGTCGGTCGCACCGAGACCGCGTCGCACATGGTGACCGAGCCGCAGCCCGCGATCGTGCGCGTCGGCACCAAGCCTGCGCCCGCCGTGCCCGCCTCCGGCCGCGGCTCCACCTGGGATGCTCTCGCGCAGTGCGAGGCCACCGGAAACTGGGCCATCAACACGGGCAACGGCTTCTACGGAGGCCTGCAGTTCACGCAGCAGACCTGGGCCGGATTCGGCGGCACCCAGTACGCGCCGCGCGCCGACATGGCCACCCGCGAACAGCAGATCGCGGTCGCCGAGAAGGTTCAGGCCACGCAGGGCTGGGGCGCATGGCCGTCCTGCACCAGCAAGCTCGGCCTGCGTTAGGACGGCATGCCACTCTCTCCGGTGCGCTAGGTTCGCCTCGTGCAAGCAGATGATTCAGACGCCACCCCGGCTTCTCCGCGCGGCCTCGCCGCGTTGCTCGGACCCGCAGAGGTCCGGACTCTCGCGGAGGAGTTCGGGGTGCGTCCGACGAAGCAGCTCGGTCAGAATTTCGTGCATGACGCCAACACGGTGCGACGCATCGTGTCGGCCGCAGGCGTCGGCCCCGAAGACGTGGTGCTCGAGGTCGGGCCCGGGCTCGGGTCGCTGAGCCTGGCCCTGCTCGACGTCGTCGACCGTGTGGTCGCGGTGGAGATCGACCCCAGGCTGGCCGAGCGACTGCCCTCGACGGTTGCTGCGCGTGCCCCGCAGCTCGCCGATCGCCTCGACGTCGTGCCCATGGATGCGATGAAGGTGTCGGTCGCCGATCTTCCGTCACAGCCGACTGCGCTGGTCGCGAATCTTCCCTACAACGTGGCGGTCCCGGTGCTGTTGCACCTGTTCGCCGAGATCCCCTCGCTGCGCACCGCTCTGGTGATGGTGCAACTCGAGGTGGCCGATCGCCTTGCAGCGCAACCGGGTAGCAAGGTCTACGGCGTACCGAGCGTGAAAGCCCGATTCTTCGGTGACGTTCGTCGCGCAGGTTCGGTGGGGCGTTCGGTGTTCTGGCCTGTGCCGCAGGTCGAGTCGGGCCTCGTGCGCATCGACCGCTACGAAAATCCGCCGTGGCCCACCGATCCGGGCCATCGTAAGACTGTGTTCGCGGTGGTGGATGCCGCATTCGCTCAACGTCGTAAGACATTGCGTGCCGCGTTGAGTAGCTGGGCGGGATCGCCCGCAGAAGCCGAACGTCGCTTGGTCGCAGCAGGTATCGAGCCCTCGACGAGGGGGGAGCGGCTCGATGCGGCCACGTTCGTCCGCCTCGCGTCGATCGCAACTGAGGTGTGAGTCACCTTGTGGTGGCATCGAGACTCGATGTGTGCTTAACTAGAACCTGGTCGTTAGGTAGTGTGTTTGTGGTTAACCCTCGCACATTTCTAGTTGCGAGCGGATGCGATACCACTGCGGAATCGTTTCAGCCGTCGAGTGACAGACCCGGAAGTCGATACCGACTTCCGACGAGACAGGACGGCAAACGTGCCTCCTGCCTGCAAGTGAAGGAACAGCAAAATGGCTGAAGGTACTGTGAAGTGGTTCAACGGCGAAAAGGGCTTCGGCTTCATCGCTCCGGCCGACGGTTCGGCTGACGTCTTCGTGCACTTCTCCGAGATCCAGGGCCGCGGCTTCCGCACCCTCGAGGAGAACCAGCGCGTGAGCTTCGAGATCGGCCAGGGCCAGAAGGGCCCGCAGGCCACCGGCGTCAACGTCATCTGACACCGGTATTCTCACCGGCAGGGCCGGCACCCGAATCGC
>NZ_JBHWWZ010000078.1:0-17158 GCF_042730275.1 Rhodococcus sp. NPDC060086 | reverse complement strand
GGGTGGAGCAGCTCGGTAGCTCGCTGGGCTAATAACCCTGAGGTCGCTGGTTCAAATCCTGTCCCCGCTACCAACGCGACGGCCGGTCTTCCGAATTCGGAAGACCGGCCTTCGCTTTTGTCGTTCAACCCTCCTGCTCATCCCAGGTCGAAGCCCTCGCCACGGAGGAGTGTGGCGAGGGCTTTCCTGCCCCGGGTAGGGCCCGAACTGCTCTGCTACTTGAGTTCGGAGGACGACTTGCCGAGCACGCGACGTGCCACGATCAGCTGCTGGATCTGCTGCGTGCCCTCGAAGATGTCGAGGATCTTGCTGTCGCGCGCCCATTTCTCGAGCAGCGGCCGCTCCGAATAGCCGTAGGTGCCCGCGAGTTCGACGGCCTTGAGCGAGACCGCGGTGCCGGTGCGGCCGGCTTTCGCCTTGGAGATGGACGCCTCGAGCGAATTGGGCTTCTTGTTGTCGGCCATCCACGTCGCCCGCAGCGCGAGCAGGTAGGCGGCCTCCCAATCTGCTTCGAGAGCAAGGAATTCGGCGGCGGCCGCGTGTTGGTTGTTCGCCGGAACGTCGTAGCTGACCTCGACGCCTGCCTCGGACAGGATGCTGCGCAGTTCTTCGAGTGCGGCACGGCCGAGGCCGATCGCCATGCCCGCAACGATCGGGCGGGTGTTGTCGAAGGTCTGCATGACCCCGGCGAACCCCTGCTCGACGTTGACCTCGGGCGATCCGAGGATGTTGTCCTTGGGGATGCGGCAGTCCTGCAGCAGCAGCACCGCAGTGTCGGACGCCTTGATGCCGAGCTTGTGCTCGAGCCGGGCGACGCTCAGTCCGGGAGCGTCGCGTGGCACGACGAACGACTTGATCGCGGCACGGCCCTTCGACTTGTCGACCGAGGCCCAGACGACGACATGCGAAGAACGCTCACCGGAGGTGACGAAGATCTTCTCGCCGTTGAGGACCCACTCGTCGCCGTCGAGGACGGCGGTGGTGGTCACGGCGGCAGAATCGGATCCGAAGCTGGGCTCGGTGATGGCCATCGAGGCCCACACCTTGCCGAAGCGTTCGAGCTGTTCATCGGTCGCGACCGCGGCGATGGCGGAGTTGCCGAGGCCCTGATACGGGATGGACAGCGTCAATCCGACGTCGCCCCAGCATGTTTCGATGACATTGAGGAGGCCGGCCATGTTTCCGCCGTTGGCATTGCTGCCGCTCGACTCCTTGGCTTTACCCTCGCGGCCGAGCGTTGCGCCTGCGGCGCCCTGGCCGGAATCGTTGAGCGCCTCGACCATTGCCGCCATCGTGTCCAGCTCGACCGGGTACTCGTGTTCCGCGAGGTCGTACCTGCGGGAGACGGGCCGGAAGATCTGAGCGGCGACCTGGTGGGCCTGATTCGCAGAAGCCTTGAGCTTCTTGGGAAGTTCGAGATTGATCATCACAGGTTCCTTGTGTGGGTCCGGGCCGCTCAGACGAGGACGACGCCCTCGGCGACGCCGATGGCGCGCAGGTCGCGGTACCAACGCTCGACGGGATGTTCCTTGGTGAAGCCGTGGCCACCGAGCAGCTGGACGCCGTCGAGGCCGATCTGCATCCCCTTGTCCGTCGCAAGCTTGCGGGCGAGCGCGGCTTCGCGGGCGAACGAGAGGCCCTGCTCGGCCCGCGCGGCACCGCGGAGGGTGACGAGGCGGAGCCCATCGAGCTCGATCTTGATGTTCGCCACCATGAATGCGACCGCCTGGCGGTGGCTGATCGGCTCACCGAATGCCTCGCGGTCGTTCACGTACGGCACGACGTAGTCGAGGACGGCCTGGCCGGTGCCGACGGCGAGCGACGCCCAGCCGAGGCGCGACAAGCGCACCGCGTCGGCGTACTGCTCCGCGCGAATGTCCGGGTTCTCGTCGCCGAGGAGGGCCGACTGCGGTACTGCGACATCCTCGAGAAGGAGGCGGCCGAGTCCGGCGGCACGCAGGCCCATGCTGGGGTCGGCTTCCACGACGATGCCCTTGCTCTTCGCTTCGACGATGAAGAACGACGGTTTGCCGTCGAGTTCCGCTGCCACGATGAACAGTTCGGCGCTACCGGCCGCCGGGACGAGGGCCTTGACCCCGTTGAGTCGGTACCCGCTCGGGGACCGCACCGCCTTCGTGCGTAGCGCGAACGGATCGAACAGGGCGCGGGGCTCGGCGATGACGACGGAGGCCTGCGGAACGTCCTCGCCGGCGAACGCGGGCAGGTAGGTCTTCTGCTGCTCGTCGGTGCCCCACTCGGTCAGCGCCACCGCGACGCCGCTCGGCGCGAGGATCGGCAGCGCCAGGCCCATGTCGCCGTGTGCGAGGGCCTCGGCAACGAGACTGTTGGTGACGACCCCGCGTTCGGCTGCGGCACCGTCGAATGCCTCGGGGACGTTGACGAGCGTGATGCCGAGTTCCGCGGCGCGTGCAAGCAGATCGGCGGGTGCTGCTGCGGCCGCGTCGGCGTCGTGTGCGGCCGGACGGAGGATCTCGGCGGCGAACTCGCGCACCGTCTCCGCGATCATCTGCTGATCGTCGGTGGGGGTGAGGTCGAAGTAGTCGGCGTTCTTCGTCGTAGCGAGACGCTCGGGGCCGTTTCCGCCGGACACCTTCTTGAACGTGCGGGTCGCAGCACCGAGGGTCTTGAAGCCGGTCTTGGTGGACTCGTACGTCACCCGGTCGATCGCCTGCCGGAAGTTGTAACGGTCGGCAAGTTCCGAGCCGGTGATTCGCGAGAGGACGCGCATCGCTGCTCCCATCGCGTCCCGCTTGATCGGGTTGAGGCCGACGGCGGACGTGTCGCGTGGGGTGTTCCGGGCCACACTGTCTTGCTTGCTCATGATCACCAGAAGTTTCTTGTATCGGAGCGGACGAGAGCCGACCTTACTCTGGAGTAAGGTCGGCGTCTACTCTCTAGTAAGATCCGGGCGGGTCGGGCATGGCGATACTGCCCGCGCAGCACGTGAATTGCGGCGCGGGCGGTGGGGGATGGGCGTCAGGAATTCAGCCGCGAGAGCACTTCGTCCTGGAGCGGGCCGTTCGTCGCGACAGCGCTACCGCCGTGCGGTCCCGCAGTGCCGTCGAGATTCGTGAACGCACCACCGGCCTCGCGGACGAGCACGTCGAGCGCTGCCAGATCCCACAGTGACACCTCGGGTTCGAGCGCGATCTCGAGTGCGCCCTCCGCAAGGAGGCAGTAGGAGAAGAAGTCGCCGTACGCGCGCACGCGCCACACATCGTCCGTCAGGTCGACGAACCGATCGCGGATATTGCGGTCCTTCCATCCCGACAGGCTCGAGAAGCTCAGCGACGCCGACCCCAGTGAACGCACATCGGACACCGTGATGAGGCGTGGGTCGCCACCGTCGTGCGACGTCCACGCGCCGAAGCCCGCGCAGGCCCACCACCGGCGGCTCAGCGCCGGTGCGCTGACCACGCCCACGACCGGCACCCCGTCGACGAGAAGCGAGATCAGGCTCGCCCACACGGGCACACCCCGCACGAAGTTCTTGGTGCCGTCGATGGGATCGACCACCCACTGCCGGCCTTCGAAGACCGGTTCGCCCCCGAATTCCTCGCCCAGAATCGCGTCGCCGGGTCGTTCAGCGGCAAGTGTGCCCCGGATCAGACGCTCCACCGCGAGATCGGCGTCGGACACCGGTGTCAGGTCGGGTTTGTCGTCGACCCTCAGATCCAGCGCTCCGAAACGGTCGCGGGTGAGTGCGTCGGCGGCGTCGGCAAGACGCAGTGCGAGGTCGAGATCGGCGGTGTAGTCGGTGGCCATGCGTCAGACGCTAGCCGCTAGCCGGTAGCCTAGAGAACCGTGCATCCCGATGTTTCCGCAGACCTGGCCGAGCTCGCGACGACCCTCCGGACGGTGGAGTCGGTTCTCGATGTGGAGGAACTGCGCCGCCGTATCGACGAGCTCGAACATCAGGCGGCGGATCCAGACCTGTGGAACGACCAGGAACACGCCCAGCAGGTCACGAGCCAGCTCTCGCATGCCCAGAGTGAGCTGCGCCGCGTCGAGGAATTGCGGCAGCGCCTCGACGATCTGCCCGTGCTCTACGAGCTCGCCGAAGGCGAAGAGGGCGATGCCATGGCATCCGCGCTGGCCGACGCCGATTCCGAGCGTGAGACCTTGCGCGTCGATATCGAGGCCATGGAAGTGCGCACGCTGCTGTCGGGCGAGTACGACCAGCGCGACGCCCTCGTCAACATTCGCGCCGGTGCCGGTGGTATCGACGCCGCGGACTGGGCCGAGATGCTCATGCGTATGTACATCCGCTGGGCAGACAAGCACGGCTACGGCGTCGAGGTCTACGACACCTCCTACGCCGAAGAGGCCGGTATCAAGTCGGCGACCTTCGCGATCAAGGCGCCGTACACGTACGGCACGTTGTCGGTCGAGATGGGCACCCACCGGCTCGTCCGCATCAGCCCCTTCGACAACCAGGGCCGACGTCAGACCTCGTTCGCCGAGGTCGAGGTCCTGCCGGTGGTCGAGACCACCGACCACATCGACATCGACGAGAACGACGTCCGCGTCGATGTCTACCGGTCGTCCGGGCCGGGCGGACAGTCGGTCAACACCACCGACTCCGCGGTGCGCCTCACCCACGTCCCCACAGGCATCGTCGTCACCTGCCAGAACGAGAAGTCGCAGCTGCAGAACAAGGTGTCCGCGATGCGCGTCCTCCAGGCGAAGCTTCTCGAGCGCAAGCGTCAGGAAGAGCGCGCCGAGATGGATGCGCTCAAGGGCGACGGCGGCAGCTCCTGGGGCAACCAGATGCGTTCCTACGTGCTGCACCCGTACCAGATGGTCAAGGACCTGCGCACCGAGTTCGAGGTCAACAACCCGTCCGGCGTCCTCGACGGCGACATCGACGGCTTCCTCGAAGCCGGCATCCGCTGGCGAATGGGTGAAGATCAGAACCGGTAGTCTTGCGCTTCGCGGAGATGTTGTGATCGACGTCGTTCTTCTCGGAGAGGAAGAGCACTGTTTCCCTCGGACATGATGTGGGACTGGCTGTCGTCGAGCGGTCTGCTGATCGCGCTGACAGTGTTGGGCGCGGTGCTGATCGCGCGGTTCGTGGCGTGGGTCGGCGGCCGGATCACCCGCAAGATCGACGACCGCTACACCCGATCCGACGATCTCGTGCGATCGGAAGCGACGAAGCATCGGCACTCTGTGGCACAGGTCGTGACATGGATCGCGATCTCGTTCGTGTACATCATCGCCACGCTCAAGGTCTTCGACTATCTCGCGCTGCCCATCGGCAGTCTCGTGGCGCCCGCGACGGTGGTGGGCGCCGCCGTGGGTTTCGGAGCCCAGCGCGTCGTGCAGGACATCCTCGCCGGCTTCTTCATCATCACCGAACGTCAGTACGGTTTCGGCGACACGGTGCAGATTTCGGTCACAGGATCATCCGAGGACGCTGTCGGCACCGTCGAGGACGTGACGTTGCGCGTCACCCGGGTACGCAGCGCCGCGGGTGAGGTGATCACCGTGCCCAACGGGCAGATCAACAAGGCCATCAACCTGTCGAAGGACTGGGCACGCGCCGTTGTCGACGTGCCGGTCCCGGTCAGTGCCGACATCTCCGCGGTCAACGAGATTCTGCGGGAGGTCGGGGTTGCCGCCTACAAGGAGGAGCGCGTGCGAGAGTTGCTTCTCGACGAGCCGAGCGTCATGGGTGTGGAGAGCCTCGAAGTCGATCAGGTCAGTGTGCGCATCGTCGCGCGGACCCTGCCGGGCAAACAGTTCCAGGTCGGCCGGCTGCTGCGCGCGCGCATCGCCGGGGCGCTCCGCGCGCAGGGCATCACCGTGACGCCGCAACTGGATACCGCCAGTATCGTCGAACGATCGGAGACGCCGTGACCGACGAGCGGCAACGTCGCCCTGTCCGCATTCCGTCACGGTTGTTCGGCGGACGGGTTCGTACCGCGACCCTCGCAATGTGTTTTCTGTGGGCCGGGCTGTGGGTGTTGTACCTGACCCTCAACCAGCCGGTCGATCAGGCAGACCAGGTCGACGTACCGCAGCAGGCCGTCATCATCTCCGAGACGCCCTACGTGCCGTTCACACCACCCGCGCAGACGACCGAGCAGTGGTATCCGACCACCACGACCGAGATGCCATCGACAGAATCGCCTACCGTCACGACGACACCGGGCGAGACACCTGAGGCACCGGGCGACACGCCCGCTCCGGCGACCGGTACGCAGCCACCCACCGCGACCACGACCGACGCGAATCCCTTCCGATTGCCGCTGATCCCGGGACTCCCGGGATTCGACGGCGAATCGGGCACCGAACCGACCGGTGAACCGGGACAGTAGGTCACTTTCGGATAACGGCTAGCATGGCGTCGTGATCCGCCTGGAAAATGTGTCCAAGTCCTACAAGACGTCGACCCGGCCCGCCCTGGACGGTGTGTCCGTCGATGTGGGCAAAGGCGAGTTCGTCTTCCTCATCGGACCGTCGGGTTCCGGCAAATCGACGTTCATGCGGCTCCTGTTGCGGGAGGAGGCACCCACCAGCGGTGAGATCCACGTCGCAGATTTTCACGTCAACAAGCTGTCGGCGCGACGCGTGCCGAAACTGCGCCAGAACCTCGGCTGCGTCTTCCAGGACTTCCGGCTGCTGCAACGCAAGACCGTAGCCGAGAACATCTCCTTCGCGCTCGAGGTCATCGGTAAGCCCCGCTCCGTGATCGAACGGACGGTGCCCGAGGTTCTCGAACTCGTCGGATTGTCCGGCAAGGCAGGACGCCTGCCCACCGAATTGTCGGGTGGCGAGCAGCAGCGTGTCGCGATCGCGCGGGCGTTCGTGAACCGGCCGCTGGTGCTGCTGGCGGACGAGCCCACCGGCAACCTCGACCCCGAGACCAGCCAGGACATCATGCTGCTTCTCGAACGTATCAACCGCACCGGCACCACCGTGCTCATGGCCACCCACGATCATCACATCGTCGACGCGATGCGACGTCGGGTCGTCGAGCTCGATCTGGGCCGCGTGGTCCGCGACGAAGCCCGCGGTGTGTACGGCGTGGGTCGGTAACCCAGTCGACCGTTCCGAGACCCGTCCATCCGGCAAACCGAAGGACCTACACACCCCATGCGCGCCAGCTTCCTGTTCAGCGAGGTCACCACCGGCCTGCGCCGCAACCTCACCATGACCGTCGCGATGATCCTCACCACCGCGATCTCGCTTGCCCTGTTCGGTGCGGGCCTGCTGGTCGTCCAGATGGCAGGCAAGACGCAGAAGATCTTCCTCGACCGTGTGGAGATACAGGTGTTCCTCACCGAGGACATCTCGTCGCTCGACCCGGAATGTGAGCAGGACATCTGCAGCACCCTGCGCACAGACCTGGAGAACACCGACGATGTGGTGTCGGTCCAGTACCTCAGCCGCGACGACGCCGTGGCCGACGCGACCGACCGCGTCTTCGCCGATCAGCCGGAACTGGCCGCGTTGGTCAGCCCCGAGAGCTTCCCCGCGTCGTTCAAGGTGAAGATGTCGGATCCGTCGAGTTTCGAGATCATCCAGACCGATTTTGCAGAGCGGCCCGGTGTGGACAGCGTCCTCAACCAGCAGGATCTCGTCGAGCGTCTGTTCGGCGTTCTCGGCGGTATCCGCAACGCCGCGTTCGCGATCGCGACCATCCAGGCCATCGCAGCGATCCTGCTGATCGCCAACACCGTGCAGATCGCCGCGTTCACCCGCCGCACCGAGGTCGGCATCATGCGTCTCGTCGGCGCAACCCGCTGGTACACCCAGCTGCCGTTCCTCGTCGAAGCCGTCGTCGCCGCGATCATCGGTGCTGCGCTCGCGATCGGCGGGCTGTTCGCCGCCAAGTCGCTGTTCATCGACGACATGCTCTCCGAGGTCTACGGCGCGAACATCGTGGCGAGAATCACCGACAGCGACATCCTGCTCGTATCGCCGTTCCTCGTCCTCGTCGGCGTGGGTATGGCTGCGATCACGGCGTACGCGACGTTGCGCATGTACGTGCGTGAATAACGAGTTGTGCGGGTTCCTATGCTGGACTGTGTTCTTCTTCGACCGATCGTGAAACCTGAAAGGCCTGCACGTGAAGGAAAAGGGCCGGAAGGTCATCGCCACGAACCGTAAGGCGCGGCACAACTACGCCATCATCGACACGTACGAGGCGGGTATCGCGCTCGTCGGCACCGAGGTGAAGGCTCTACGGGAAGGTAAGGCGTCACTCGTCGACGCGTTCGCGACGGTCGACGACGGCGAGGTGTGGCTGCGCGGATTGCACATCCCGGAGTACGGGCACGGCACCTGGACCAACCATGCGCCGCGCCGGACCCGCAAGTTGCTGATGCACCGACGCGAGATCGACGCGCTCGTCGGCAAGACCCGTGAGGGAAACCAGACGTTGGTCCCGCTGTCGATGTACTTCTCCGACGGCAAGGTCAAGGTCGAGTTGGCGCTCGCGCGGGGTAAACAGGACTACGACAAGCGACAGGACCTCGCTCGCCGTACTGCAGAACGCGAGGTGACCCGCGAGCTCGGCAGGCGCGTGAAGGGAATGCGCTGACCGCGGTCCTCTTGGCTCTCGTGGCCGCAGTCGGCTACGGGATCAGTGACTTTCTCGGTGGTGTCGCCTCGCGGCGTGCCACGGCGCTGGCGTTCGTCGTGGCGTCGTATCCGCTGTCGCTGGTGATGGCTCTGGCGGTCGCACCCTTCGCGGGCGGCGACGTCACAGCGGAATCCCTCGTCTGGGGTGCCGCTTCCGGCCTGTTCGGGGGCTTCGCGGTCTGGCGGTTCTACCGCGCCCTCGCGTCCGGCCCGATGTCTGTGGTGTCCCCGGTGACCGCGCTGCTGGTGGCAGGCATCCCGGCGCTCGCGGGCCTCGCCGCGGGGGAGCGGCCGGGGCCGCTCGCGGTCGTCGGAATCGTCGTCGCCCTCGTCGCGGTCGTGTTCGTCAGCCGTGAGTCGCAGGAGACCGTCGGTGGTGACGATCATCCGATCTTCACTCTTCGTGTCGCGGGGCTCACCGTGGCAGGTGGTGTCGCGTTCGCCCTCACGTTCATCTCGCTCGACCAGGTGCCCGACGGCACCGGTCTCTGGCCGCTGGTGATCCAGCGTCTGGCAGCGAGTGCGGTCGTGTGGGGTGCGGCGGTGGCGATGCGGCAGTTCTCGGGTCCGCCGCGGATGCTGTATCCGCATGTCGTGGCCGTTGCGCTGCTCGATGTCGTGGCCAATGCCGCCATGCTCTTCGCATTCCAGGGTGGGATGCTCTCGCTGGTCAGCGTCGTCGGTGCGCTCTATCCCGCGGCCACGGTGTTGCTGGCGCTGGTTGTGCTGGGCGAGCGGCTCGGTCGCGGCCAGTACGCCGGCATGGCGCTTGCGCTCACTGCCGTCGTGATGATCACTCTCGCGACCTGAGTTCCTCCCGACGCGGCCGCGTTGTGATCGGCGTCATCGGCGCGGCGCCGAAAATGGGAATGACATCGGATGCGCGCGACGTTAGTATGGGTAGTCCTGCGAACGTCGCAGGCGCGTACGGGGCTGAACGGTTTCGACTACGTACGTTGAGTCAAGGGAAGCGTGTCGGTGCAGGCAAGAGACCACCGTAAGCGTCGCTGCAACCAATTAAGCGCCGATTCCAATCAGCGCGACTACGCTCTCGCTGCCTAAGTAGCGAAGCGTGTCTGTCAGTCCGATCTCGCCCTCGGGTCGGGTACTGGCATCAGCTAGAGGGCTTTACCTACCGGCTCGGTCGCGGAGTCGGATGGGACATCAAACAGTGACTGGGATCGTCATCACGGCTTGTTCGCGAGACCGGGAGATCCAAGCAGAGACATAGCGGACTGCACACGGAGAAGCCTTGGCAAGGCGGCGGAGGACCCGGGTTCGATTCCCGGCAGCTCCACCGGAACCCCGGGTGAAAGACCAGATCAGGTCTTTCACCCGGGGTATTTTCATGTGTTCGCGAGGTCGCCGGGTACCAAGGTGCAGGACCGCCGATGCGCACGCGATCGGCAGTTGCGCTTGTCGACCGCGTCACTCGCAGCCGACACCATCGCCGTCGCGATCGAGATGAGTGCCGTAACCCGGCTGGCCGATCCGTACCGGAGCGGCTCCCGCATTCCGTGCTGCCGTGCAGTTCTTGTAGTACACGCTGGAGGGAGTGTCGGCCACCGGTGGTGGCGTGTACGCGGGCGGCGCTGTGTAGGCGGGCGGCGCTGTGTAGGCGGGTTCGGGTGGCGGCGTGTATGCGGGTGTCGGCTCGGTTGTCGCGGGAGCCGTGTAGGTCGGGTCCGGGGCCACATACGGCGTCGCGGTGGTCGTTGTCCGCGGTGCTGCCGGTGCGAGCGCCGGAACCGTCGTGGTCGAGTCGGGCACGAGCGATGTGGTGGTTGTGGTGGTGCGGGAGGTGGTGGTCGTGCGAGGGGTGGTCGTGGTGGGCGCTACTTCGGACGTCGTTGCCACGGCGGTGGTTGCGGGGGCCTGTTCGTCGGGGGTTCCGCCGGTCAGGGCTGCGACACCGAAGACTCCGACGGCAGCGGCCCCTGCGATCCACGGCCACCGACGACGCTTGGTTGCGGACGAGGTCTCCGGGTCGCCGGGGCGAGTGACGGCGCCGAACATCGTGGTCGGGTCGTTGCTACCGACGGGACGGGTGTGGTCGGTCCACTGCTGCCCGTCCCAGTATCGTTCGATATTCGGGTCGAAATAGGGGTCGGGATGCCAGCCGGCGGGTGGGTTCACAGTTGTTTCCGATCTCGAAGTTCACTTGGCGAGCTTGTCGTCACCCCCAAACGAACCGTTACAACTGTGGCCAGCGGTTACATGCACGTTCACGGACGGATTCGTCGTGCGACTACCTTCACCGCGGTGCATACGGCGAGCCCGCCTACGCGTTCCGACGCGGGCGGCCCAGGATGCCGCGCGTACGCACCCTGCCGCGGGCAAGATGGTCACCACACGCGTTCGACGAGGAGGACCCATGGCGCACGAACGAGCGGGACTGCAGGCAGCACCCGAGGACCTGGTGGATCTGGCGCACCTGGTGACCGCCTACTACACGATCCGACCCGACCCCGAGGACCCATTTCAGCAGGTCGCGTTCGGAACCTCCGGGCACCGCGGATCCAGTCTCGACGGCGCTTTCAACGAGCAGCACATCCTCGCCACCACCCAGGCCATCGTCGAATATCGCGCATCGCAGGGCACGACCGGTCCGCTGTTTCTCGGCCGCGACACACACGCGCTGTCCGAGCCCGCGTGGACGACCGCGCTCGAGGTGCTGATCGCCAACGACGTCTCAGTGGTGATCGATTCCCGCGATCGATACACACCGACCCCTGCGGTCAGCCATGCGATCCTGCGCCACAATTCCGGCGCCGGTGCGGCGGCGGACGGCATCGTCGTGACCCCGTCGCACAACCCGCCCCGCGACGGAGGGTTCAAATACAACCCGCCGCACGGCGGACCCGCCGACACCGACGCCACCTCCGTCATCGCCGCCCGCGCCAATGAACTCCTCGCCGTGGGCCTCGCGGCAGTCAAGCGTGTTCCGGCAGCGGACGCACTGGCCGCGGCCGGTCGCTACGACTTCCTCGGCACCTACGTCGACGACCTACCGAACATCGTGGACCTCGAAGCGATTCGGGCCGCAGGCCTGCGGATCGGGGCCGATCCGCTCGGCGGCGCCTCCGTCGATTATTGGGGCGAGATCGCCGACCGGCACCGTCTGGACCTCACTGTCGTCAACCCGCTCGTCGACGCCACCTGGCGATTCATGACACTCGACACCGACGGCAAGATCCGGATGGACTGCTCGTCGCCGAACGCAATGGCCTCGCTCATCGGTGCTCGCGACAAGTACGACCTCGCGACCGGAAACGACGCGGACTCGGACCGTCACGGCATTGTCACGCCCGATGGCGGTCTGCTCAATCCCAACCACTACCTCGCGGTGGCCATCGACTACCTCTTCCAGAACAGGCCGGGCTGGTCCGAGAGCAGCAAGGTCGGCAAGACACTCGTGAGTTCGTCGATGATCGATCGGGTCGCAGCGGGGCTGGGACGCGACCTGCTCGAGGTACCGGTGGGGTTCAAGTGGTTCGTGCCGGGCCTGCTCGACGGCAGTCTCGGATTCGGGGGCGAAGAGAGCGCGGGGGCTTCGTTCCTGCGTCGTGACGGGTCGGTGTGGTCCACCGACAAGGACGGCATCGTGCTCGCGTTGCTGGCCGCCGAGATCACCGCGGTGACCGGTGCGACACCCTCTCAGCGGTACGCCGAACTCGCCGGCCGATACGGAAATCCGGCCTACGCGCGGGTCGATGCGCCTGCGACACGAGAGCAGAAGGCGATCCTGGCGAAACTGTCGCCCGAGCAGGTGAGCGCAACCGACCTCGCCGGGGAGAAGATCACCGCGACACTCACTGCCGCACCCGGCAACGGCGCAGCGATCGGTGGCCTGAAGGTGACGACCGAGAACGCGTGGTTCGCGGCGCGGCCCTCCGGCACCGAAGATGTGTACAAGATCTATGCCGAGTCGTTCAACGGCCCCGAGCACCTCGCGCAGGTGCAGGCCGCGGCGCGTGAACTGGTGTCGTCGGTCTTGGGCTGAGGAAGCTGCGCCCGCCGGGCTCGAACCGGGTCTGGTCGTGCGCGTCGCTAACATTGCCCCATATGCGTACACGTGACGTGGCTCTGCCACGGGAAATCTGGGTGCTCGTTGCGGCGAGTTTCGTCATCGCCCTCGGCTTCGGTCTCGTCGCTCCCGCATTGCCGCAGTTCGCGCGGAGCTTCGATGTGGGTATCACCGCTGCCACAGTCGTCATCTCCGCGTTCGCCTTCATGCGCCTCGCGTTTGCTCCCGCCAGCGGAATGCTCGTCCAGAAATTGGGCGAGCGGCCCATCTACATCACCGGTGTTCTCATCGTCGCCCTGTCGACGGGGGCGTGTGCCTTCGCACAGACCTACTGGCAGCTCCTGGTCTTCCGAGGGCTCGGCGGCATCGGCTCGACGATGTTCACCGTGGCTGCGTTGGGGCTGCTCGTGCGCATCGCGCCGCCCGACGCGCGCGGCCGCGTGTCCGCGCTGTATGCCACGAGTTTCCTGCTAGGCAACATCGGTGGACCGCTCCTCGGTGGCGCTCTCGTCGGACTCGGGTTGCGGGTCCCGTTCCTCATCTACGCCGTTGCGCTCCTCGTCGCCGCGGCCGTGGTCGGTATCAGCCTGCGCAAGTCGCACTTGGCGCAACCGGCATCGGGCGACGGTACCCCAGCGATGCGGCTACGCACCGCGCTCGGATCGTCGACCTACCGTGCGGCGCTCGCCTCCAACTTCGCCAACGGCTGGGCGGTGTTCGGCGTCCGCGTCGCGATGGTCCCGCTGTTCGTCGTCGAAGCACTGAATCAGAGCGAAGGGATTGCCGGCGTCGCTCTCACCGCATTCGCAGTGGGCAACGCATTGGTGCTCGTCAAGTCCGGAGCGTGGTCCGACAGATACGGGCGTCGCCCGTTCGTACTCGGCGGACTCGTCGTCTGCGGAGTCAGCACGATCGCGTTGGGGTTGTCCGACAACCTGTCAGTGTTCCTGATCACGTCGTTCATCGCAGGCGTCGGGTCCGGGCTGATCAACCCCTCCCAGCAGGCCGCGATCGCCGATGTGGTCGGAAGCAAGGCCCGCGGTGGTCCGGTGCTCGCCACGTTCCAGATGACCGCAGATATCGGAGCCGTCATCGGCCCGATCGTCGCGGGCATGATCGCAGAACGCTGGTCCTATTCGGTGGCATTCGCTGTGACCGGGGCGATCATGCTTGCGGCGGTGATTCCGTGGGCCTTGGCACGGGCTCCGCGTCAGGGCGTGCCGGTCACCGAACCGGTCCCCGAGAAACCGGTGACCGGGGGCACGGACCGCTGACCGGTTCGTCTGTACTGTCTACCCGTGTGGATTCGCATCGTCTCCGCAGCGGCGCGGCTCGGTCTCGCTGCGGTCTGGCTGATCTCCGGGTGGATCAAATTCTCCGATCCGACGCAGACCGTCGTCGCGGTCCGCGCCTATCAACTCCTGCCCGCCGATCTGGTGAGACCCGTGGCCGCGGTGCTCCCGATGGTCGAACTCGTCCTCGGCCTGTTGTTGCTGGCCGGACTCGCCGTGCGACCCGCGGCGGTGGCGTCCGGGGTGGTGCTGGTCGTGCTCATCGGCGCGATCGTGTCGGCCTGGACTCGAGGGTTGTCCATCGACTGCGGATGCTTCGGGGGCGGTGGCGTAGCGGAAGGAATTGACGGTGGTGACTATGCCCGCGAGATCGCCCGCGACGTCGGGTTCCTCGCGCTCTCGGTGTGGTTGACGGTGTTCCCGCGCACACCCCTTGCGCTCGGTCCGCGTTCCCGGGCCGCTCTCAGGACGAACTCAGACCCCGGTGGCAGAGTGAAGCCGGACAATTCACCGATCAACGAAGGACAGCATTCGTGAGTGCCAAGAAGGTCAAGCCGGTCAAATACACGCCGGAGCCGACGTCGAACAAGTCCACCTACATCCTCGGTGGTGTCGCGGTCGTCATCATCGCGGTGCTCGTCATCGGCGGAGTGCTGTGGCAGTCGGATAGCTCCGGTCCCCGTAACGACGGGTACGGCAGTGTGAGCAACGCTGCCGTGGAGGTGAACCTCGACGACGACGGCACGATTCTGCTCGGTCTGCCGGACGCTGCCACCACCATCGACGTCTTCGAAGATCCGATGTGCCCCTACTGCGCCGAACTCGAGCACAAGCACGGCCAGGAACTCGCACAGGCCATCGACGAGGGCACAATCGCGGTTCGCTACCACATCCTGGCGTTCCTCGACCGATTGTCGAGCAGCGGTGACTACTCGACGCGAGCCGTCGCGGCGAACCAGTGTGTCGCTGACACCGGCGACGCGAGTGCGTTCTCTGCCTTCCATGCTGCGGTCTTCTCACCTGACAACCAGCCGGCAGAGGGTGGCGACGGTGATCACAGCAACGAGCAGCTCGCGCAGATGGCCCGGGACGCTGGAGCATCCGACGCTGCGGTGTCGTGCATCGCCGACGGGGCTCGCGTCGAGCAGGCTGCGGAGTCCGCGGAGGCGGGTCGGCAGCTGCTCGCCACGACGGGTGCAGCAGGCACTCCGGCTGTCATCCAGAACGGAACCGTCATCGATGCGCTCGGCAACGACAACTGGGTGTCCGAGCTCGCGGGCTGACCGGCCGGGCGGTGACGGGCGCTGCCGCTCGTCACCGCCCTGACCAGTCGATTTGTTGGCTCAGAGATCGATGGTGTAGTTTTTCTTTCAGCGCGAGGGGTTCCCCCGGACGTAGAGAAAACGAAATATGGGGCTATGGCGCAGCTGGTAGCGCACCACACTGGCAGTGTGGGGGTCAGGGGTTCGAGTCCCCTTAGCTCCACAATCACGAAACCCGCTCCGACTGAGTCGGAGCGGGTTTGTCGTCGTCCGGGGTCGTAGCGTCGGCGAGGTATGCAGGTGCGATAGGTTTTTGCTATGGCACGGGACATCGCGGGAACGGTGCGGGGAATCACCCTTCAGCAGTTGCGGTACTTCGTGGAGGTGGCCGCCGAAGGATCCATCAGTGCGGCTGCGGACCTGCTTTATATCGCTCAACCGACCTTGTCGGCCGCGCTGAAGGACCTCGAAAGTCGCGTGGGACGTACGCTCTTCGTTCGCTCGACCCGTGGGGTGCGGCTCACCGAAGACGGGGCGGAATTTCTCGGCTACGCGCGCCAGGTGGTCGAGCAATCGGAACTCCTGGAACAGCGGTATCTTGGCCGCGGGCCCTCGCGCCGGCTCCTGGCCGTATCAACTCAGCACTACTCATTCGTCGTCGACGCCTTCGCCCGCATGGTGAAGGCGTCTGAGGCTGCGGAGTACGCGTTCAGTCTTCGAGAGACCCGCACGTGGGACATCATCGAGGATGTTCGCACGCTGCGGAGTGAGCTAGGTGTGCTCTATCGCAACGGGTTCAACGCAAACGTGATCAACAAGCTGATTCGCGAAGCAGGGCTGGTCTTCACGCCGCTGTTTCTGGCGTCGCCGCATATCTTCATCGCCCGCACGAACCCTCTTGCAGGGCGAAAGAGTGTGACGCTGAGTGATCTTGACGATTTGCCCCGGCTCACGTTCGACCAGGGCGTGAACAACTCCTTCTACCGATCTCGGTGAGAGTGCTCCATCGTTCACGGTGGAGGTGAATCACCGTCACTCAGGGCGACGTTGAGACTTCACGTACTCGGCAATCACCGACAACGGCGCGCCGCCCGCAGTCCCGCAGTAATAGGAACGGGACCATAAATGCCCACCCCACAGGTACCGGGAAAGGTGCTCCGCGTGATCGCGCCGCAAGTGCCGCGATGACACGCCCTTGAGTGAATTCACCAACTTCGACAGCTGCACGGTGGCGGGGAAGCCGACGAGCAGGTGCACATGGTCATCCTCGCCGTTGAACTCCCGCAGCTCGCAGCTGAAGTCCGCGCAGACTCTCCGCATGATCTGCTCGCAGTCCGCCAGGATCGGTCCGGTGAACGCGCCCCGGCGGAATTTTGTGACAAACACCAAATGTACATGACAATCCCAGAGAGCATGTCTGCCACGTCGGACAAGGTCAACATCAGTCATGACGCCAAATGCTATCGTGCTGGTGTGCTCAAGCGATACCGCTACCGCGCCTATCCCGCAGGGGAGCAGCAGCACGCGCTGTCTCAACTGTTCGGGTGCTGCCGGGTCGTGTTCAACGACGCACTCGCCGCGAGGGAATCTGCCCGCAGGGCGGGCAGGCCGATCCCGAGTAAGGGTGAGTTGTCGGCGGCGCTGACTATCGCGAAAACGACTCCCGAACGGGCGTGGCTGGCTGAGGTGTCGTCGGTGCCGTTGCAGCAGTCGTTGGCGGACCTGCATCGCGCGTACGCGAACTTTTTCGATTCCCGCACCGGGAAACGCAAGGGACGCAAGGTCGGTGCGCCACGCTTCAAGAAGCGGACACATCGCCAGTCTGCTCGTTTCACCCGCAACGCCGGGTTCTCGGTTCTCGAGCCGGGTGGTGGTATCGGCCTGGTGCGGTTGCCGAAGATCGGGCGTGTGCGGTACGAGTCGTCGCGGCCGTTGCCGGCGGACCCGTCGAGTGTGACGGTGAT
>NZ_JBHWWZ010000077.1:0-17367 GCF_042730275.1 Rhodococcus sp. NPDC060086 | reverse complement strand
CAACGAAGGTTGCGGGCCGCCGGTGTTGTACGCCGAGATCCGGAGAGGTGGTCGGCTCCTAGTGGAACTGGCCTTCCTCGGTGGAGCCCTTCAGGGCAGCCGTGGAGGTGTTCGGGTCGACCGTGGTGGCGATGCGGTCGAAGTAGCCTGCGCCGACCTCACGCTGGTGCTTGATCGCGGTGAAGCCGCGCTCCTCTGCAGCCTTGAACTCGCGCTCCTGCAGGTCGACGAAGGCGGTCATGCCCTCGCGGGCGTAGCCGTGAGCCAGGTCGAACATGCCGTAGTTGAGCGAGTGGAAGCCGGCGAGGGTGATGAACTGGAACTTGAAGCCCATCGCGCCGAGCTCCTTCTGGAACTTCGCGATGGTCGCGTCGTCCAGGTGAGCCTTCCAGTTGAAGGACGGCGAGCAGTTGTAGGCCAGCAGCTGGTCGGGGAACTCGCTGCGGACGGCCTCGGCGAACTTCTTGGCGACCTCGAGATCCGGCACTCCGGTCTCCATCCAGATGAGGTCGGAGTACGGGGCGTAGGCCTTGGCGCGAGCGATGCAGGGCTCGATGCCGTTCTTGACTCCGTAGAAGCCCTCGGCCGTGCGGGTGCCGTCGAGGAATTCGCGGTCGCGCTCGTCGACGTCGGACGTGATGAGTGTCGCGGCCTCGGCGTCGGTGCGGGCGATGACGACCGTCGGGACGTCGGCGACGTCGGCCGCGAGGCGAGCCGAGGTCAGGGTGCGGATGTGCTGCTGGGTCGGGATGAGCACCTTGCCACCGAGGTGACCGCACTTCTTCTCCGACGCGAGCTGGTCTTCCCAGTGCGAACCGGCAACGCCGGACGCGATCATGGCCTTCTGCAGCTCGTAGACGTTGAGGGCGCCGCCGAAGCCGGCTTCACCGTCGGCGACGATCGGAGCGAGCCAGTTGTCGACGGAGGTGTCGCCCTCGACCTTGGCGATCTCGTCGGCGCGCAGCAGCGCGTTGTTGATGCGGCGAACGACCTGCGGAACCGAGTTCGCCGGGTACAGCGACTGGTCCGGGTAGGTGTGGCCGGACAGGTTGGCGTCGCCGGCCACCTGCCAACCGGACAGGTAGATGGCCTTCAGGCCGGCGCGGACCTGCTGAACGGCCTGGTTGCCGGTGAGGGCGCCCAGCGAGTTGATGTAATCCTCGTTGTTCACGAGATCCCACAGGATCTCCGAACCACGACGAGCGAGGGTGGCTTCCTCGACGACGGAGCCCTGCAGCTGGGCGACCTGCTCGGCCGTGTAGCTGCGGGTGATTCCCTTCCAGCGGGGGTTGGTGTCCCAGTCCTTCTGGATTTCTTCAGCGGTCCTCGGGGTGCCGGTGGTCGACATCAAAGCTCCACTCTCTAGATCTACTCCGCTCGGCGTCAGCAGTACGGCTGTACTACTTCACATCCTTTGCGGACCATTCGGATGTACAAGACGACAATGACACAACTCAAAATCCACCGCTACCTGTTGCTAATGCCAATCTCGGCAATTTTCGCGCCGCACTTTGCAAAGATTGCTAATCAATGGTGAGACCAACGACCGCGCAGCGAGCGAGGCAAGTTACCCGTCGGTAGTATTGACCTCGACTTTTGCGGTATCGCGGATCACCGACAGTGCGATACGGCGTCTCGTCACGGCCACCCGCTCGGCCGACCCTCGCGGAATTTGTGATGTGACCGCCTTCACAGGATTTGGTTGCGTACACACGCCACGTAAATGACCTTGAAAACACCGGGCGGTCGTACGATGTGCCGCACGACCGGATCGGGGCCGGTCGCGCAGTGCTGCGCGGCGCCTGCTTCGGTTGCCATCCGCACAACCGAGGAGCAGTCATCCTTTCACCCACGTCGCGACCGATCATCGAGATGACCCTGCCCGTGATTGGGGCACACATCGGCGTGATCTCCGAGGTGTTCTATCAGAAGCTGTTCGCCGCGGTCCCCTCATTGCGCACCAACCTGTTCAACAGGTCGAATCAAGCGAACCGCACACAGCAGCAGGCACTTGCGAGCTCCGTCGCGTCCTTCGCCACACTGCTCGTCACCCGGGAGCCCAGCGATATCGACGCGATCATGGCCAGGATCGCCGCCAAGCACGCGTCCTTGGGCGTGACGGCCGACCTCTACGAGGTCGTGCGCACCCATCTGTTCGCCGCGATCGTAGAAGTTCTCGGCGACGCCGTCACTCCCCAGGTGGCAGGCGCGTGGAACGAGGTCTACACCCTCATGGCCAATTCCCTGGCCGAACAGGAATCGCAGCTGTACCAGGATGCGGGCGTGACCGACGGCCGGGTGTGGAGACAGGCTCTCGTTGCCGCGCGCGAGTACGACGGCTCCCACTCCGCGACCCTGTTCCTGCGGCCCCTCGACGGCAAACCGTTCCGCAACCACCGCCCGGGCCAGTACACCTCGGTCCGCATTCGCTTCGCCGACGGCACCGAACAGATCCGCCAGTACACGGTGACCCACGGCCGCCAGTCCGGCGAGTGGGCGCTGTCGATCAGACGGGTGCGAGGTGGACTCGTGTCGTCGATTCTCGTGGACAAGGTCGAAGACGGCGATCAGCTCGCCGTCTCCCACCCGTTCGGCGGCGTCGTGATCGACAACGACGACGCACCGTTGCTCCTGATCTCCGCTGGAATCGGGGTCACCAACACCATGGCGACCCTCCAACACCTGGCCACATACAATCCCGGGCGCGAGATGACGATCGTGCACGTGGAGAAGTCCGCCTACGAGCATGCGCGGCGCATCGAGTTCAGCACGCTCGTGAAGGCATTGCCCAACGCCGAGCTCTTCCTGCGCTACACCGACTACGACGGCATGCACGACGACGGCCGCAACCCGCTGACCCGAGTCCCGCTGCCCACCGACGCGCATACCTACGTGTGCGGTCCGGTCGAGTTCATGCGGTCGATCCGTCTCGAACTGATCTCCGCAGGCCTGTCGCCGGCATCTATCCATTTCGAAGCGTTCGCTCCCGGCTCATGGCTGGGGTTGGAGAGCGAGCAGACACCCGTTCCTTAACAAGCTGCGAACCCTACGTTGCAAAGCTGGAAGGAGCGTCTTACGCTGGGCGAATGGCCAAGACCTACGTCGGCGCCCGCCTGCGCCAGCTACGGACCGAGCGTGGACTCAGCCAAGCCGCACTCGCCAAGACACTCGAGATTTCCGCGAGCTATCTCAATCAGATCGAACACGACGTCCGGCCCCTGACCGTGCCGGTGCTGCTGCGGATCAGCGAAGTGTTCGGCGTCGACACGACGTTCTTCTCCTCCGAGGACGACACCCGTCTGATCGCCGAGATGCGTGAGGTCGCGCTCGACCAGGAGATGGGCATCGAATCCGATGCGCAGGAGATCGCCGAAATGGTCGCGGCGCACCCCGGCCTGGCACGCGCGATGGTGAACATGCACCGCCGCTTCCGCAACACCACCGCACAGCTCGCCGCCGCAACCGAGGACCGGTACAGCGATGGCAGTGGAAGTGGCGCGATCACCATGCCGCACGAGGAAGTCCGCGACTACTTCTACCAGCGGCAGAACTATCTCCACGAACTCGACACCGCCGCCGAGGAGCTCGCCAACCGGATCCGATTCCACCGGGGCGATGTGGGTGGCGAGATCGCCAAACGCATGGCCGCGGTCCACGACGTGCAGGTTGTCAAACGCATCGACCTCGGCGAGAACGTCCTGCACCGCTACGACCCCGAGACCCGGGTGCTCGAGATCGCGCCGCAGCTGTCCGGAGGACAGCAGGTGTTCAAGCTCTCCACCGAACTCGCCTACCTCGAGTGCGGCGAACTCATCGACAAGCTCGTCGACGACGGCGGATTCACCAGCGACTCGTCGCGCGCGCTCGCACGCCTCGGACTCGCGAACTATTTCGCAGCAGCGCTGATCCTCCCCTATTCGCAGTTCCACGAGATCGCCGAGGACTTCCGCTACGACATCGAGCGTCTCTCCGCGTTCTACGGTCAGAGTTACGAAACGGTCGCGCATCGCCTCTCGACGCTGCAACGTCCGAAACTGCGCGGTGTACCGTTCTCGTTCGTCCGCGTCGATCGGGCGGGCAACATGTCCAAACGGCAATCAGCCACCGGCTTCCATTTCTCGACCAGCGGAGGCACCTGCCCGCTGTGGAACGTGTACGAGACGTTCGCATACCCGGGCAAGATCATGACGCAGATCGCGCAGATGCCGGACGGCCGTCGCTACCTGTGGGTCGCGCGCACCGTCGAACGCCGCGCCGCCCGCTTCGGGCAGCCGTCGAAGACTTTCGCGATCGGCCTCGGGTGTGAACTCCGCCATGCGCACCGCCTCGTCTACGCCGAAGGCCTCGAACTCGACGAGTCGAACCCCGGCACTCCGATCGGCTCCGGCTGCCGAGTGTGCGAGCGGATGAACTGCCCACAGCGCGCCTTCCCTCCCCTCGGGAAGGACATCGACATCAACGAACACCGCAGCTCCGTCTCGCCGTACCTCGTGCGCTGAGTATCCTCTACCCACATGGCACGCACCCCCGACGCACTGGGCGACAAGGCCCTCCAGTTCCTGTCCGAGTACCACCTCGGAACCCTCACGACGTTGCGCAAGGACGGGACGCCTCACGTCGTCGCGGTCGGGTTCACGTGGGATCCGACGGCCGGCCTCGCCCGGGTCATCACCTTCGAAGGTTCGCAGAAGACGCTCAACGCCGAACGCAGCGGATATGCCTCCGTCAGCCACGTCGACGGCGGGCGGTGGCTGACGTTGGAAGGCCCGGCACGGGTCGCACGCGACAGTGAGTCCGTCGCCGAGGGCGAACGTCTCTACGCCGCGCGCTATCGCGAACCCCGCCCCAACCCCCGGCGCGTCGTCATCGAGATCGCGGTCGAGCGGGTCATGGGTTCCGTACTCGACCCCGCCTGACCCTTCCCGCGCGGAAATTGGTTATCCGCGACTGCGATCGTGGCAGCGGAAAGCAGAAATGATCGCGACCAGCTTCGGGCTCGAGCGGCGTCCGTCGAGCGGCGGATAGCCGATCTCCGCGCGAGAAGGGTGTGAGCACGACGTAACAACGACGTCATCAACTTCACGGAACGGTCACCGGGAGACACTCCGGCGCAATAACTCCGGCCTATCGTATGGATCCACGGATACAGCGCTGTATACGCCGCCCGGTCCCCTTCCACGAAGGACACCCCCATGACAGTTGCCCGATCCAAGTTCGCCACGAGCGCCGCAGCGCTGGTCGCTGTCGGACTCACACTCACCGCGTGCGGAAGCAAAGCCGGCGACACCTCCAACGGAGATGCATCCGCCTCTGCGTCGGCGTCGTGCGTCGACACCGCAGGCGACAGCATCAAGGTCGGCTCCTTGAACTCGCTGTCCGGCACCATGGCGATCTCCGAGGTCACCGTGCGTGATTCGATCGCCCTGGCCGTCGAGCAGATCAATGCCGACGGTGGGGTACTCGGCAAGCAGATCCGGATCGTCGCGGAAGACGGCGCCTCCGAGCCCACCGTGTTCGCGGAGAAGGCCGAGAAGCTCATCAGCTCCGACTGTGTCGCAGCAGTATTCGGCGGCTGGACGTCGTCGAGCCGTAAGGCGATGCTGCCGGTGTTCGAAGACCGGAATTCGTTGCTGTACTACCCCGTCCAGTACGAAGGCCTCGAGTCGTCGTCGAACATCTTCTACACCGGGGCGACGACCAACCAGCAGATCGTCCCCGCACTCGACTACCTGAAGGAGCAGGGCGTGAAGTCCCTGTACCTCGTGGGCAGCGACTACGTGTTCCCGCAGACCGCGAACCGGATCATCCGCGCCTACGCCGATGCGAACGGCATCGAGATCAAGGGTGAGGACTACACCCCGCTCGGCTCGACCGACTTCTCCACCATCGTCAACAAGGTTCGCACCGCCGACGCCGATGCCGTGTTCAACACGCTCAACGGCGATTCCAACGTCGCGTTCTTCCGCGAGTACACGAACGCCGGCCTCACCGCCGCCGACATGCCCGTCGTGTCGGTCTCCATCGCCGAAGAAGAGGTCGTGGGTATCGGCGCGCAGAACATCGAGGGCCAGCTCACCGCGTGGAACTACTACCAGACCGTCGAGTCACCCGAGAACACCTCGTTCGTCGAGGAATACAAGGCGAAGTACGGTGATGCGAAACCGACGTCCGACCCCATGGAAGCCGCCTACACCTCGGTATTCCTGTGGAAGAACACCGTCGAGAAGGCCGGATCGTTCGATGTCGCAGCGATTCAGGAAGCGGCCGACGGGGTGAGTTTCGAAGCACCCGAAGGCACCGTCACGATCGACGGCGACAACCACCACATCACCAAGACCGCCCGCATCGGTGAGATCCGCGGCGACGGCCTGATCTACACGATCTGGGAGTCCGACGGACCGGTCGATCCCGATCCGTACCTCGAGACCTACGACTGGGCCGCGTCCCTCTCCGGGAACTGACCGGTACCACCGTCGACGAGGAGTGTCCACATGGATATTGTTGCAGGACAGTTGTTCACAGGATTGAGTATCGGCTCGATCCTACTGCTGGCAGCACTGGGGCTGTCGCTGACGTTCGGTCAGATGGGCGTCATCAACATGGCCCACGGCGAATTCATCATGGCCGGTAGCTACACCGCTTTCGTGGTGCAGCAGGTGATCTCGTCCGCCGGCGTATCCCTGTTCGTGTCGCTCCTCGTCGGCTTCCTCGTCGGCGGTGCACTCGGCGTCCTCCTGGAAGTCACCCTCATCAGGCGGATGTACCACCGCCCCCTCGACACGCTGCTCGTCACATTCGGCGTAGGACTACTCCTCCAGCAGCTCGCCCGCGACATCTTCGGCGCACCGGCCGTCAACGTCGTTGCACCGGAGTGGCTTTCCGGCGGCGTCGAGATCCTCGGCGCGGTGGTCCCGAAAACCCGCCTGTTCATCCTCGTACTCGCCACCGCGTGCGTGATCGTCCTGATCACCGCCATGAAGTACACCCCGATGGGACGACGGATCCGCGCGGTCGTGCAGAACCGCGACCTCGCGGAGACGGTCGGGATCTCGTCCCGCCGCACCGACCTGACCACCTTCTTCCTCGGCTCCGGGCTCGCGGGCCTGGCCGGGGTCGCGCTGACGCTCATCGGGTCGACGAGCCCGACGATCGGGTCTGCCTATCTGATCGACGCGTTCCTCGTCGTCGTCATCGGCGGTCTCGGCCGTATCGAAGGTGCCGTCATCGCCGCAATCGCCCTCGGCCTGCTCAACTCGTTCATCGAATACTCGACCACCGCCTCGATCGCGAAGGTGATCGTGTTCGTACTCATCGTGATCTTCCTCCAGGCCCGCCCGCAGGGCCTGTTCGCGGTCAAGACAAGGAGTCTGGTCTGATGTCGATGACCTTCCACGCCCGCGACCTCACCCGACCCGGACCCGTGCGCACAGCCGCCGGATTCGCTCTCGCCGCACTGATGCTGTTCGGCGTCGCTCCCGCAGTACTGTCCGACTTCCGGCTCGGACTGCTCGGCAAGTTCCTGTGCTTCGCGATCGTGGCCGTGGGCATCGGACTCGCGTGGGGCCGCGGCGGCATGCTCACCCTCGGACAGGGCGTGTTCTTCGGTCTCGGCGCCTACATCATGGCGATGCATCTGAAGATGGCCGACGCCGAACTCCGCGGCGACACCGTCCCCGACTTCATGCAGATCGCAGGCATCCGCGAACTACCCGCATACTGGGTGCCGTTCTCCTCGCCGCTGGTGACCATCCTTGCGATCGCGTTGCTCCCGGCCTTCGTCGCCCTGGTGCTCGGTCTCGGCGTCTTCAAGCGTCGCGTCAAGGGTGCCTACTTCGCGATCCTGTCGCAGGCCCTCGCCGCAGCCTTCGCCATCCTGCTCATCGGGCAGCAGTCCACCGGAGGATCCAACGGTCTCAATCGTTTCCGGAGTTTCTTCGGGTTCGACCTGTCGGATCCCGTCAACAAGCGGATGCTGTTCTTCATCGTTGCCGCGATCCTGCTGCTCGTCGTCGCCGCGACCCGCCAGCTCATGCAGTCTCGCTACGGCGAACTGCTCGTTGCCGTCCGCGACCAGGAGGAACGCGTCCGGTTTCTCGGATACGACCCCGCCAACATCAAAGTGGTGGCCTACACCGTCGCCGCGTTCTTCGCCGGCATCGCAGGTGCGATGTTCGTGCCCATCGTCGGCATCATCTCCCCCGCAGACGTCGGAATCGTCCCCTCGATCGCGTTCCTCATCGGTGTCGCCATCGGCGGTCGCACCACCCTGCTCGGCCCTGTTCTCGGCGCGATCGGTGTCGCATGGGCCCAGACCACCCTGTCGGAAAGTTTCCCGTCCGCCTGGACGTATGCACAGGCCCTGTTGTTCATCGTCGTCATCGGTTTCTTCCCCGCGGGCATCGCCGGGCTCGCCACGCTTCGCCGACGTCGCGCGAAGGCGAATTCCGCCGACGATCAGACGGCGTCCTCGTCCGAACCCGAATTGGAGCCGGCCCGATGAGTGCACCCGAATACGGCGGCAACGCAGGTATGTCCGCCGAGTATCTCGAAATACGTGATCTGCGTGTCGAATTCGACGGGTTCACCGCCGTCGACGGCGTCGATCTGACACTGTTCCAGGGCGACCTGCGGTTCCTCATCGGCCCCAACGGTGCCGGCAAGACGACACTCGTCGACGCTGTCACCGGTCTCGTCCCCGCAACCGGGTCGGTCACCAGATCCGGTGTCGAACTGCTCGGCAAGAAGACCCACAAGATCGCGCGTCTCGGCGTCGGCCGCACCTTCCAGACCGCGTCGGTGTTCGAGGAACTGTCGGTGCTGCAGAATCTCGACATCGCGGCCGGCGCCGGCCGCTCAACGTGGCAGCTGCTCCGCCGACGCAAGGATGTACTCCCCGAGATCGAGCAGGCCCTCGAGACTATCGGTTTGACCGCGCACCGCGACACACCCGCGGGGATCCTCGCCCACGGCCAGAAGCAGTGGCTCGAGGTCGGGATGCTGCTCGTGCAGAACGCCGACGTGCTGCTCCTCGACGAACCCGTCGCAGGCATGAGCGGCGATGAACGCGAAGAGACCGGGCACTTGCTCCGCCGGATCGGCGCGCAGCGCACAGTGGTGGTCGTCGAACACGACATGGACTTCATGCGCGCGTTCGCGACCTCGGTGACGGTGCTCGCCCGCGGCAAGGTCATCGCCGACGGCACCGTCGAGGAAGTACAGAACAATCCGCAGGTCCAGGAGGTCTACCTCGGGACCACCGCTGCAGTACAGGAGGCGTGAGATGCTCGAACTCGTCGATGTGCGCATCGCATACGGGCGCACCGAGATCATCCACGGTGTCTCCCTCGACGTACCCCGGGACGGTGTCGTCGCCGTGATGGGTCACAACGGCGCAGGCAAGACCACGCTTCTGCGTGCAGCGGTCGGATTGCTGCCCGTCACGCGAGGAAAGATCCTCTTCGACGGCGAGGACATCACCGGACTGCGCCCCGCCGCCCGTGTCGCACGCGGACTCGCCTATGTGCCGCAGGGCCAGCAGTCGTTCGGTCAGCTCACCTGCGCCGAGAACCTGCAGGTCGTCGCCGACGGACGCAAGAACGGCAAGAAGCTGATCGCCGACATGCTCGATCTCTTCCCCGCGCTCGTCCCCCTCCTCGACCGACGCGCCGGTCTGCTGTCCGGTGGTCAGCGACAACAGCTCGCGATCGCGCGGGCGCTCATCACCGAACCGCGCATGCTCATCCTCGACGAACCCACCGAAGGCATCCAGCCGTCCGTCGTCGCAGAGATCGAGAACACCATCGTCGAACTCAGCCGCTCCGGGGAACTCGGGGTGCTGCTCGTCGAACAGCACATCGGATTCGCCCTCGACAACGCCCTGCGCTATTACGTCGTCGAATCCGGCCGCGTCACCTCCACCGGCGACGGCGGCGCCGACGCAGCACACACTGTCCGCGAAGCCATGGCGATCTGATGCCGACCGGCACACACCGCGACCGGGTGTATCGGGCGTTGCGCGACGACCTGATGTCCGGCAGCCTCGCGGCCGACGAACGCCTCGGCGAGGAAAGGCTCGCCGATCGCTACGCCGTGTCGCGCACACCGGTGCGGGAAGCATTGGCCAGGCTGGTCTCCGACGGGCTCGTGGAGCGCCGCACCAGTGGCCTGTTCCCGTATCGCCCCCGCTTCGACGACCTCGCCGACCTGTACGAACTGCGCATCACCCTCGAGCTGCACGGGATTCGTCGCGCACTCGAGAACCCGACGATCCGTCACGATCCCGCCGTCCTCGGCCCGGAACTCGAACGCTGGTACCTGCTGCGCAGTAGCCCACCCGCCCCCGACGCCGGTTTCGTCGAGCTCGACGAGCAGTATCACCTGGCGGTACTCGCGTCGTCCGGCAACCGCGCGCTGCGCGACGCACTCGTCACAGTGAACGGCAAGGTCCGGCCGGTGCGAATGTTCGACTACCTGACTCCGGACCGCATGACAGCGACCATCGACGAGCACATCGCGGTGGCCGAACTGCTGCTCGACGGCAAACTCGACGATGCACACCAAGTACTGCTCGGCCACATCGACACTTCCCGGGACGTCGTGATCAGGCGCGCAGAGGAAGCCCGTGCAATGGCGCGCTTCGCGCAGGCGCTCCGTGACTGAGAGTAGGTGGGAATGACGGGCACGTGTCGCGCGTGACTGATGGCCGCCTCTCATGCACACTACGACCGTGACGCCACGAATCCGGCCCGGACGGCTGAAGGAACTCGGTCCGATCAACTGGGTTGTGTGGAAGGCGCTGTCACGCGCCGCAGGCACACCCGACGCGCACCTGTTCAGCACACTGGGCCGATCGGGTCGCTTGTTCCGCGGTTGGCTGCACTACTCGGGCATGCTCATGCCGTTCGGCAAGCTGAGCAGATTCGAAGCCGAGATGGTCATTCTGCGTGTGGCCCACCTTCGCCGCTGCGACTACGAATTCGATCACCACACGCGTCTCGGCCGTCGCGCCGGGATCCACGACGAGATCCGCGAACGGATCGTCACCGGACCGTCGGCTGATGGCCTGAGCCGACGTCAGCGCGCACTCCTGACCGCGGTCGACGAGCTGATCGGCACTCGCAACCTCACCGACGAGACGTGGACGGCGCTCGCGGAGTTCTTCGACGATCGACGCATGATCGAGTTCTGCCTCCTGGTCACGCAATACGACGGTCTCGCCACCACCATCGGTGTGCTTCGTCTCGACCGCGACTTCGGCAGCGAATAACGCTCCTGTCTTCTTTCGATGTGCCGGCTCCTTTCGACGTGCCGGCCGCTTCCGGCATCGAGTACTCCCCCCTGCACCAGCGGTGACAGCTCTTCCTAACCGGCGCTTTACCGCAGGAAACCGGGACGAAACACCGGGCCCATAGCGTATACAGCAGTGTCCACAACGACGGATACAGCAGCGGCACATTCATTTCCGCGCTGTGCCTTGTGGACGTTGTTCGCCCGCCCACTTCGAAGGAGCACGCCGTGGCATTCGGATTCGACACCCTTCTCGTCGCGAATCGCGGTGAAATCGCGTGCCGCATCATGCGCACCGCGCACCTGATGGGATTGAAGACCGTGGCGGTGTATTCGGATGCCGATGCGTCCGCTGCACATGTCGAAGCGGCAGACATGGCCGTGCGTCTCGGTCCGGCGCCCGCCGCAGAGTCGTATCTTCGCGCCGACCTCGTGATCGAGGCGGCACTCACCTCCGGAGCAGGCGCAATTCACCCCGGTTACGGATTCCTCTCCGAGAACACCGAGTTCGCGACCGCGTGTGAAGCCGCCGGGATCGCGTTCGTCGGCCCGACCGCTGACCAGTTGCGTGTATTCGGCGACAAGCACACAGCACGTGAGGCAGCACGCGCCGTGGGGGTCCCCCTCGTTGCCGGAAGCGGCCTGCTCGGTTCTGTCGACGAGGCTCTCGCCGCAGCGGACGACATCGGATACCCGGTGATGCTCAAAGCCGTCGGCGGCGGCGGTGGTATCGGCATGCAGGCCTGTCACGGCCCCGACGACCTGCGCGAGGCGTACGACAGGGTTCTGCGGCTCGCGTCGGCGAACTTCTCGTCGTCAGGTGTCTTCCTCGAACGGTTCATCGCCCACGCCCGTCACGTCGAAGTCCAGGTGTTCGGCGACGGCCTGGGCCGCACCGTCAGCCTCGGCACGCGTGATTGCTCGCTGCAGCGACGCAACCAGAAGGTCGTCGAGGAGGCCCCCGCACCGAACCTGCCCGACGAGATCGTCGAGCAGATGCTCTCGTCGTCGCGGGCTCTCGCGTCGTCGGTGCAGTACCGCTCGGCAGGCACCGTCGAATTCGTGTACGACACCTCGCGCGGCGAGGTGTCGTTTCTCGAGATGAACACTCGTCTGCAGGTGGAGCATCCGGTCACCGAAGAGGTGACCGGCGTGGACCTCGTCGAATGGATGCTGCGTCTCGCCGGCGGTGAGACCACCTTGCTCGACGCGGTGCCCGATTCGGGACCCGAGATCACCGGCCACGCCGTGGAGGCCCGCGTGTACGCGGAGGATCCCGGCCGGGACTACCGGCCCAGTTCCGGCCTGCTCACACACGTCGAGTTCCCCGCCCACACCCGCATCGAGACGTGGGTCGACACCGGTACCGAGATCAGCTCGTTCTACGACCCGATGATCGCGAAGGTGATCGTGCGCGGCGAATCCCGCCGCACCGCGTTCGCAGGACTGGCGGAGGTGCTCGACGACACCGATATCTACGGGGTCCAGACGAACCTGGCTCTGCTGCAGACGATCTGCACGGAGCCGTCCGTCCTGTACGCCGAGCACACCACCGCCACCCTCGCCGGCATCCCCGGCACCCGCCGACGTATCGACGTCCTGCGCGCAGGCACCATGACCACCATCCAGGATTTCCCCGGCCGAACGGGGTTGTGGGAAGTCGGAATTCCCCCGTCCGGGCCGATGGACGATCTGTCGCTGCGCACTGCGAATATCGCGGTCGGCAACGCCGAAGGCACCGCCGCGATCGAATGTACGCTCCAGGGACCACGATTGAGCTTCTCCGATTCCACGGTTGTGTGCGTCACCGGAGCACCCACGAACATCACGCTCGACGGCGAGCCCATATCGATGTGGGAGCCCATCGAGGTGCCCGCCGGCGGGGCGCTCGACATCGGGACTCCGGCCAAAGTGGGGCTTCGCACCTACGTGGCGGTACGCGGCGGGCTCGACGTGCCACTCTTTCACGGCAGCGCATCCACGTTCACGCTCGGCGGTTTCGGCGGGCTCACGGGCGCGGCGATCGCCACCGGCGATGTCCTCGGCCTCGCCGACGCCGACGCCGTCACCGACCCGGCGCCCGTACCCGACGATCAGCGACCCGAATTCGGTCATACCTGGCATCTCGCGGTGACCGAGGGCCCGCAGCCCGCACCCGCCTATTTCTCTCCCGAGGACATGGCGCAGTTCTACGACGCGAGGTGGACCGTGCAGACCCACGCCAACCGCACCGGCATCCGGTTGGACGGCCCCAAGCCGACGTGGTCGCGCACCGACGGCGGCGACGCCGGGCTGCACCCGTCGAACCTGCACGACAACCCGTACAGCGTCGGGGCCCTCAACGTCTCCGGCGACACACCGATCCTCCTGGGCCCCGACGGCCCGAGCCTCGGCGGTTTCGCGTGCCCACTGACCGTGGTGTCGGGACATCGCTGGAAGCTCGGCCAGATCCGCCCAGGCGACTCCATTCGGTTCGTGCCTGTCTCCGACGAGGACGCCGTCGCCCTCCGCCACGGTGCGATCCGCGCCGTCGATGTGCCACCGATCGCTGCGCGTACGACGCTGGACGGCGGGCGCCTCGGCCACTTCGCAACGATGCTCGACCGACCCGAGGTGGCGTACCTGCGCGGCGGCGACGACAACATCCTTGTCGAGTACGGCGAGATGACCCTCGACCTCGGCCTGCGGATGCGCGTCCATGCCTTGTCCGAAGCACTGGCCGCGACGCACGTGCCCGGCATCATCGACGTCACCCCGGGTGTACGGTCGCTGCACCTCCACTTCGACCCCGACATCCTCCCCCAGTACCGGCTGCTCGGTGTGCTCCAGGATCTCGAAGTCGAACTGCCCGCCACCCACGATCTGGTGGTGCCCAGCCGCACGGTCCGACTCCCGCTCTCGTTCGACGACCCGTCGATCTCCGAGGCACTGTCGCGGTATCGCAGCGGGGTGCGCGACGACGCCCCGTGGCTTCCGTCCAACATCGAGTTCATCCGTCGCATCAACGGTCTCGACTCCGTGGACGAGGTCCGCGACACCGTGTTCGATGCCGAATATCTCGTCCTCGGCCTCGGCGACGTGTATCTCGGTGCGCCTCTTGCTGTTCCGCTCGATCCGCGTCATCGACTCGTGACCACCAAGTACAACCCGGCCCGGACGTGGACACCGTCGGATGCCGTGGGTATCGGCGGTAAGTACCTCTGCGTCTACGGGATGGAATCGCCCGGCGGCTACCAACTGGTCGGTCGCACAGTGCCGATCTGGTCCGGTTACCGGCAGACCGGACCGTTCGAGGACGGTAAGCCCTGGCTGTTCCGATTCTTCGACCGCATCGTGTGGGAGCCCGTCTCCCCCGAACAACTACTCGAGTACCGGGCCGCGTCGAAGGCCGGGCGGTTCGACGCCGACATCGCGGAGGGAACATTCGCTCTCGCAGACCATCTCCGGTTCCTGGAGAACAACGCCGAGTCCATCGCCGAGTTCGACGCGAAGCAGTCCGCCGCCTTCGAGATCGAGAAGAAGGCGTGGCACGACTCCGGCGAGTTCGACCGCGTCGAGGCCGCACCTATCGAGGTCTCCACCACAGCCGACCCACTGGCCGGGATGCCGGACGGTTCCACCGTCGTCGAGGCGTCTCTCGTCGGTAACGTGTGGCGCGTCGAGGTGACCGAAGGGCAGTTCGTCGACGCCGACACCACTGCCGTGATCCTCGAGGCGATGAAACTCGAAATGCCGGTCCGCAGCGAACGGGCCGGAACAGTCCTGAAGGTGCTCGTCGCTCCGGGCGCGAAGGTAGCGCCGGGCACCCCCCTTCTCGTGATCGGACCTGTCGAATGACCACCGATGTCGTCACTTCCACCGCGACCGCGACCGACCGCGCACGACGTGCACTGAGCCGTATCGAGGAGGTCGACCGCCCCGAGGTGTGGATCACGTTGCGCGACGCGACCGACATCCTCGCCGACGCCGCCGCCGTCGACGCACGTGTCGCGGCGGGCGAGACGCTTCCGCTCGCGGGGTTCGTGGTCGCGGTCAAGGACAACGTGGATGTAGCCGGCTTGCCGACCACCGCGGGCTGCCCCGAGTTCGCATACACACACCAGACGACGGCGTCGGGGGTCTCCCGCCTGATCGACGCGGGAGCGGTGGTTCTCGGGAAAACCAATCTCGACCAGTTCGCGACCGGTCTCGTGGGAACCCGCAGTCCGTACGGCGCCGTGCGCTGCGCGTGGGATCCCGCACGGATCTCCGGCGGATCGAGTTCGGGTTCCGCCGCTGCCGTCGGCCTCGGTATCGCCGACATCGGAATCGGCACCGACACAGCAGGGTCCGGTCGCGTCCCCGCCGCTCTGCACGGCATCGTCGGCATCAAGGCCACGCTCGGGGTGATTCCGACGCACGGAGTGGTGCCCGCGTGCGTCGACTACGACTGCCTCACCGTGCTCGCGGAGTCTCTCGACCTCGCAACGAAGGCTGCTGCGGTGATGGCGGCACCGGACGAACGCGATCCGCGCAGTCGCACATGGCCCACCGACGTACGACTCGCCGCTCCCGCACAGATCCGGCTCGCCGTGCCTCGACCGGAGGATCTCACCGCGCTGTGCGCCGAGTACCGCGACGCATTCGATGCGACCGTGGACGAAGCCCGCCGGTCGGGCATCGAGATCACCGAGGTCGACATCTCCCCGCTCCTCGACGCCGCAACCCTGTTGTACGACGGGGCGCTGGTCGCCGAACGCTACGCGGCCGTCGGCACATTCCTCGACACCGAGCGGGCAGGCGCAGATCCCACCGTCGCAGCGATCGTCGCGTCGGCACAGAAACCGGCTGCGCACGAACTCGTGACCGACCTCGATTCTCTGGTTCACACGCGGGCATACGCGCGCGCGGTGCTCGAGGGCTTCGACGGTCTCCTGCTACCCACCACCACGGAGCATCCGACAATCGCTGCGGTGCAGGCCGACCCGGTGGAAATCAACCGCAGGATGGGTACCTACACCAATTTCTGCAATCTGCTCGACATGGCTGCGGTCGCGGTGCCTGGTGTGCCCACGCCGGAGGGGCATCCGTTCGGTGTGATGGCGGTCGTGCCCGCGTTCGACGATCAGGTGGCCGTGGACATCGCGGCGCGTCTCACCGGTGTCGAGGCACCACGGTTCGTCGACTCCGGCGTCGAGCTCGCGGTGTTCGGAGCACACCTGCTGGGCCAGCCGTTGCATTTCCAGCTCGAGGACCTCGGTGCCCGCTTCTCCGAGCAGGTGTATACCTCTGACGCGTACCGGCTGATGGCACTGAACACCACACCACCCAAGCCGGGCCTGGTGCGGCACCGCCCAGGCGAGGGCGCGTCGATCGTCGGCGAATTGTTCCGTGTATCCGAAGCCGGTCTCGGCCGGTTCCTCGCGGCCCTGCCCGCCCCGATGACACTGACGAGCGTCGAACTGGCGGACGGCCGCTGGGTGGTCGGATTCGGGTGCACCCAGGATGCATCCGCGGACGGCGCGGACATCACCGAGTTCGGCGGCTGGGTGGAGTACCTGCGAATGGCCTGAGCGCACTCGCCGTTGCCAGGGCACACGGGTGCCCTGGTGACGGTGGCTGTTGTCGTGTTCTGTTGTGGAGCTAGGCGACCAGGTCCGGTCTGTTCCCCGGGATCGGTGTCCGGAACAGATCGAGACTGGCCGGTGGAATGAACTGCGGCCGCCGCTCTTCCGTGATTTCCACGTGCCAGTCTGTGTGATGCATCAACCGGTGGTGATGTCCGCATAACATCACCAGATTGTCGAGGTCGGTATCACCGCCGTCGACCCAATGATGAATATGGTGCGCAGCCGCCCACGCGGGCGATGTCGAACACCCGGGGAAGGCACATCCGCCATCTCGGACCGCCAGAGCGCGTCGCTGCTCCCTGCTTGCGGTGCGGCGGGTCTGCCCGTGTGCCAGCGGTACGCCGTGTTCGTCGAGCAGGATCCGGGTGACCTGGCAGTCGCAGGCGAGCATCCGGGCGGCATCGATCGACAACGGGCCCGCCCAGGGCTCGGTCGCATACCCGTGCTCGGGACTGTGGGTGAACAGTTCTTT
>NZ_JBHWWZ010000076.1:0-17668 GCF_042730275.1 Rhodococcus sp. NPDC060086 | reverse complement strand
GAATTCTGCGTCGGCCACCGTCTTCGATTCGGTGCAGTGAGGTCGTGGCGGCTCAGCTCTCGGGAGTGTGCCAGCCGACCCGATCGACCTGCGACTGCGACAGGCGGGTTGCGCCGTCCGGGTCGAGGTATGTCTGATCGCCGCTCACCGTGAAGTCACCCTGGACGGGCAGTGGCTTGCTCGGGTCGATCGTCAGGGTCCCGTCGCCGGCCATCGTGTACTGCTCGACGGACAGCTGTCCTTGACCGTTGGGCAGCATCCACGTCGACTCCTGCGGAATCTGCTCGACACGGATGTCCACGCGAACCCGGTCGTCCTCGCGGGAGACGAGTGTGGCCGTGCCCACCTGGTCGATCGTGATTCCCGCGCTCATGACCTGTTGGTGGCTCTCCCACACGGCCCCCACGCCGATTGCCTCGTCCGGGAACGCCACCATCCGGTAGACCGCTTGGTAGAACGCCTGTTCGAGCGCTGACCGCGCCACATTGGGCACCGCGGTACCGGGCTCGAGGCGTAGTGCGCTGACCGCGCCGTTCGGGCCCATCGTCAGCCCGGCCCCGGAGCCTTCCACCTCGGCGAGGGATGCCTCGAGATGGGGGTCGGGGGTGCTGACGTCGCCGAGGAGCAGGTCGACAACGGTCCCGGGCGCTCCATCGGCCACGGATTCCGTGACGGTGGCAGACAGCGGTGTCGTCAGTTCGGGCGTGGAGAAGTCCTGCGCCGGTTGATCGCCGATCTGCTGGTGTACTTCGGAGCGCGTGGTCAGGATCACGTTCTGTTCGGTTCCGGTCGTGGGCGCCAATCGCACCACCTCGCGCGGCTCGGCTCCCGCGTCGAGAACTGTCGCGGTCACAGCGGACACAGGCACCGTCACCTCGGCCGAAGCAGCGGTGACGGCGGGAGCGCCGTCCGGGTTGTCACCGCATCCCGTGACGAGCGCGGTGAGCGACAGGAAGGCGGCGAAGGCACACGGCCTCGTATAGGCGAATCTCGACAGCACAGGCACGTCACCAGGGTAGCCACGACGGGCGCGGTGGCCGCTATCTCCGCTGTGTAGGGGATGATGGCGGGGTGAGTGACGAAGCTTCCCGGCCCGATCCTGCGTCCAGCGCGCCGGAACCGCCCGTGCACGATCCCCCGGCAGGAGCATCGGCCGGGGGGCGGATGCGGTACCTGCTGGGGTTGGCATTCGTGATCTACATTGCCGACCTGCTGACGAAGATCGCGGCGGTCCACTACATCGACCCGACCGACCCGATCTCGATCATCGGCGACACGGTGACGTTGACGCTGGTCCGCAATCCCGGCGCCGCATTCTCGATGGCGACGGGCATGACCTGGCTGCTCACGTTGGTGGCGATCGGTGTCGTCATCGGGGTGATCAAGATCGGCCGGACGTTGCGCTCTCCCTGGTGGGCATTGGGATTGGGTCTTGTTCTCGGTGGTGCGCTCGGAAACCTCACCGATCGGCTGTTCCGCTCACCCGCGCCGTTGCAGGGACACGTCGTCGACTTCGTCTCGGTGGGGTGGTGGCCCGTGTTCAATGTCGCCGATTCGGCGATCGTCTGTGGCGCGATCCTGCTCGTGGCGTTGACCGTGTTCGGGATCGAACCGGACGGGAGCCGTGCGAAGTCGGGGGACGCTGCGAAATCGGAAGACGCTGCGAAATCGGAAGACGCTGCGAAATCGGAAGACGCTGCGAAATCGGAAGACGCTGCGAAATCGGAAGACGCTGCGAAATCGGAAGACACAGGGGATTCCGATTCGGGAACCAACAGAAAGGAAACACGTCAGTGAGAGAAACCCGGGCAATGCCCGTACCGGACGGGCTCGACGCGATGCGCGTCGATGCCGGACTGGCCCGTCTGCTCGGCTTGTCCCGGACAGCGGTCGCCGCGCTCACCGAGGAAGGCTCCGTCGTCATGGACGGCGCACCCGTGGGTAAATCGGACCGGCTCTCGGCCGGCTCGTGGCTCGAAGTGATCCTGCCCGAGCCTCCGCGGCCGCTGACCATCGAGGCGAAGCCCGTCGAAGGAATGGAGATCCTCTATTCCGACGACGACATCGTGGCCGTTGACAAGCCGGTCGGTGTGGCCGCGCACGCGAGCGTCGGATGGACCGGTCCGACGGTCATCGGTGGCCTTGCCGCCGCGGGCTTCCGTATCTCGACGTCGGGCGCGCACGAACGGCAGGGAATCGTGCACCGGCTCGACGTCGGAACGTCGGGTGTCATGGTCGTCGCGACCTCCGAGCGTGCCTACACCGTGCTCAAGCGCGCCTTCAAGGAACGCACCATCGACAAGCGCTACCACGCCCTGGTACAGGGCCATCCGGATCCGAGCAGCGGGACCATCGATGCCCCGATCGGCAGGCACCGCGGCAGCGACTGGAAGTTCACGGTCACCGCGGACGGCAAACCCAGCATCACCCACTACGACACCGTCGAGGCGTTCCAGGCGGCAAGCCTGCTCGACGTCCACCTCGAGACCGGCCGAACCCACCAGATCCGTGTGCACTTCTCCGCACTGCGGCACCCGTGCTGTGGCGACCTGACCTACGGAGCCGACCCGCGTCTCGCTGCTCGCCTCGGGTTGGAACGTCAGTGGTTGCACGCACGCTCGCTCGGTTTCGCGCACCCGACCCGCGGTAACTGGGTCGAGATCACCAGCAAGTACCCGGCCGATCTCGAGAATGCCCTCGACGTGTTGCGCAATTCCTGACCTATGACTCGGATCCTCCCGTGGGTGGCGACGGCCGCGTTGGCGCTGGCGGTGCTCCTGGCAGGTGTGCTCAATCCGGTCCGTCCGGCGTCCGTGCGCACCGACGCCCTCGGTCCCGACAACGGCGAGCCGGTCCAGGACTATCTCGGCCGGGCAGGGGTGAGCCTGGGTGAGCGAGGGCCGGAGCCGAGCTGGGCGCTCGTGTCGTTCGTCGAACCCGTGGATGTCGCCGCGGTTGCCGCACTGCCCGGTGACCTGCGCGTGGCCCGCGTTCTGTTCCGGGTGCCGATCGACCGGGTACAGACTCCACTCGTCACCGTCGCTGTGTCGGCTCACCCGGAGGCGCTGCGGCGCGCTCCGATCGTGGCGGCAGGGAGACTCCGCGGCCCGGCTGCCGGGCACGATCGTGCGGCACGGATCGCCGCCGTCTCCGCGGATCGACTTGCGGCCGACTGCGCCTGCGCGGTGGGAATCGTCGTGCGCGGAACCGGTGAACAGTTGCGGGAGGTGGCCACCGCCTCCCAGGTGCGGGCTGTGGAAGCACTGCCGTCGGACGCGGTGGCCGGGAGGTTCTCGGTGCGACCACTGTTGCCCGAACACATCGAGACGGTGGCGCCGGGCCCCGACGACGGCCAGCCGTAGGAGTGGGTGGTGTTCGCGAAACCACGCAATCTTCCTGCCACCGGTGTGCTCTGCGGCGTCGGTGCGTATGCCTCGTGGGGATTGTTTCCGGCATTCTTCGGACTGCTCGCGCCTGCGGGGGCAGCAGAGATCCTTGCTCATCGTGTGCTGTGGACGCTTGTACTGATGATCCTGCTGCTCGCGGTTCTCGGTCGGTTGTCCGGCCTGCGTCATCTCGGATCGCGGACATGGATGCTCGTCGCTGCGGCGTCGACGGCGATCGCTGTCAACTGGGGCGTCTACATCTACGCCGTGGTCTCCGGGCAGGTCATCGAGGCCGCGCTCGGATACTTCATCAACCCGCTCGTCAGTGTTCTGTTCGGTGTGCTGTTCTTCCGGGAGCGGCTGCGGCCGGCGCAGATCGTGGCGTTGATCGCGGCGGCCGTCGCGGTGCTGGTGATCACCGTCGACTACGGGCGCCCTCCACTGCTGGCGTTGACCCTCGCGTTGTCGTTCGCGACGTACGGCCTGATCAAGAAGGTCGTTCCCCTGGATCCTCGGACCTCGTTGGCGGGGGAAGGCATTGTTGCGATGCCGTTCGCCGTGGCCTATCTCGTTTTTCTCGGCGTCACCGGAACCGGAACCTTCTTCGGAAACGGCACCGGGCATTCCCTCCTGCTGATCTCTGCAGGCGTGGTGACCGCGGTGCCGCTGCTGCTGTTCGGTGCCGCTGCCCAGCGGGTACCGCTCGCGACACTGGGCATGCTGCAGTACTTGACGCCGAGTCTGCAGATGGTGTGGGGCGTCTTCGTCCTGCACGAGAACATGCCCGCCTCGCGGTGGATCGGATTCGCGCTCATCTGGGCGGCGCTGGTGGTGTTCAGCACCGACGCGCTGATCCGCGTGCGGCGTGAGCGCGGCCTCCGGGCCGCCGCGGCGGGCGGCGAGTAGCTCAGGTCACCGGTGTGCCGACGGACACCGGTGTGCCTGTCCGGTCGCGTCGCACCGAGCGCCTAGACTCGTCGGTGCCCACAGACTTTCCGGGAGAGGCACGCGTGGCTGACTCGTTCGTTCATCTGCACAATCACACCGAGTACTCGATGCTCGACGGCGCGGCCAAGCTCGCCCCACTGTTCGCCGAGGCGCAGCGGCTCGAGATGACGGCGGTCGGCATGACCGACCACGGAAACATGTACGGCGCCAGCGAGTTCTACAACTCTGCGACGAAGGCGGGCATCAAGCCGATCATCGGGATCGAGGCGTATGTCGCACCCGAGTCGCGGTTCAGCACCAAGCGTGTGAAGTGGGGCGATCCGAGCCAGAAGTCCGACGACGTGTCGGGTTCGGGTGCGTACACACACATGACGATGGTCGCCGAGAACGCCACCGGGTTGCGGAATCTGTTCAAGCTCTCGTCGCTGGCGTCCATCGAGGGGCAGTTCGGCAAGTGGGCCCGAATGGACGAAGAACTCATTGCTACGCACCACGAGGGGATCATCGCGACCACCGGCTGCCCCTCGGGTGAGATCCAGACGCGTCTGCGCCTCGGTCACGATCGCGAAGCCCTCGAGGCGGCCGCGAAATGGCAGGAGATCTGGGGTAAGGACAACTTCTTCCTCGAACTGATGGACCACGGTCTGTCGATCGAACGCCGCGTTCGCGAAGGACTCCTCGAGATCGGCAACAAGCTCGGAATCCCGCCGCTGGCCACCAACGACTGCCACTACGTCACCAAGGACGCCGCGGAGAACCACGAGGCGCTGCTGTGCATCCAGACCGGTAAGACCCTGTCGGATCCCACCCGCTTCAAGTTCGACGGCGACGGCTACTACCTCAAATCCGCGCAGGAGATGCGCGAGTTGTGGGACAGCCAGGTGCCCGGTGCGTGCGACAACACCGTGCTGATCGGGGAGCGGGTGCAGTCGTACAAGGAGGTGTGGGAGCACCACGACCGGATGCCGATCTTCCCCGTGCCGGAAGGGGAGACGCAGGCCAGCTGGCTGCACAAGGAAGTCATGCGCGGCCTCGACCGCCGGTTCCCGCACGGGCCTGTTCCCGAAGAGTACCTGCGGCGCGCCGAGTACGAGATCAGCGTCATCAACGAGATGGGTTTCCCCGCCTACTTCCTCGTCGTCGGCGACCTCATCAACCACGCCAAGGATGTCGGCATCCGCGTCGGCCCCGGTCGAGGCTCGGCAGCCGGATCGCTCGTCGCGTACGCGATGGGCATCACCAACATCGATCCCATCCCGCACGGGCTGCTGTTCGAGCGATTCCTCAACCCCGAGCGCGTGTCGATGCCCGATATCGATATCGACTTCGATGATCGCCGTCGCGGCGAGATGGTCCGCTATGCCACCGAGAAGTGGGGCAGCGACAAGGTCGCCCAGGTCATCACCTTCGGCACCATCAAAACCAAGGCTGCGATCAAGGACGCGGCACGCGTCCAGTTCGGGCAGCCGGGCTTCGCCATCGCCGATCAGATCACCAAGGCGCTTCCGCCGCCGATCATGGCCAAGGACATCTCCGTGTCCGGGATCACCGATCCGAGCCATGAGCGGTACAAGGAAGCCGTCGAGGTTCGATCGCTCATCGACTCGAATCCCGATGTGAAGAAGATCTACGACACTGCACTCGGGCTCGAAGGCCTGATCCGCAACGCGGGTGTGCACGCGTGCGCGGTCATCATGTCGTCCGAACCGCTCATGGACGCGATTCCGCTGTGGAAGCGCGCGCAGGACGGCGCGATCATCACGGGCTGGGACTACCCTTCGTGTGAGGCCATCGGCCTGCTGAAGATGGACTTCCTGGGGCTGCGCAACCTCACGGTCATCGGCGATGCAATCGAGAACATCCGAGACAACCGGGGGGTCGAACTCGATCTCGACGAGTTGCCGCTCGAAGATCCGGCCACGTACGAGTTGCTGGCGCGCGGCGACACGCTCGGTGTGTTCCAGCTCGACGGCAGTGCGATGCGCGACCTGCTGCGACGTATGCAGCCCACAGGTTTCGAGGACATCGTCGCGGTGCTCGCGCTGTATCGACCCGGCCCGATGGGCATGAACGCGCACAATGACTACGCCGACCGCAAGAACGGTCGTCAGGACGTCAAGCCGATCCATCCCGAGCTCGAAGAGCCCCTGAAGGAGATTCTCGCCGACACCTACGGCTTGATCGTGTATCAGGAGCAGATCATGCAGATCGCTCAGAAGGTGGCGGGCTACTCGCTCGGTCAGGCCGACATCCTGCGCCGTGCGATGGGCAAGAAGAAACTCTCGGTGCTCGAGGAGGCGTACGCCGGTTTCCGGGAAGGCATGTTGAAGAACGGGTTCTCCGAGCCGGCGATCAAAGCGTTGTGGGACACGATCCTCCCGTTCGCCGGATACGCGTTCAACAAATCGCACGCCGCGGGCTACGGTCTCGTGTCGTTCTGGACGGCATATCTGAAGGCGAACTATCCCGGCGAGTACATGGCCGGACTGCTCACCTCCGTCGGCGACGACAAGGACAAGGCCGCGGTCTACCTGTCCGACTGCCGCAAGATGGGCATCACGGTGCTGCCACCGGATGTCAACGAATCGCACACCAACTTCACGTCGGTGGGTGAAGATATCCGGTTCGGCCTCGGCGCCGTACGCAACGTCGGCGCCAACGTTGTGGCGTCGATCGTCAAGGGCCGTCAGGAGAAGGGGCGCTACACCGACTTCTCCGACTATCTCGGCAAGATCGACACGGTCGCGTGCACCAAGAAGGTCACGGAATCGCTGATCAAGGCGGGCGGGTTCGACTCGCTGAAGCATCCCCGCAAGGGGCTGATGCTCGTCCATGCCGACGCGATCGATGCCGTGATGAGCACCAAGAAGGCCGAAGCTATCGGACAGTTCGACCTGTTCGGAGGGGCCGATGCCGACGAATCGGTGGCGTCGGTGTTCAACGTCCGGATCCCCGACGAGGAGTGGGACAGCAAACACCTCCTCGCCCTCGAACGGGAAATGCTCGGCCTGTACGTCTCCGGGCATCCGCTCAACGGTGTAGAGCACGTCCTCGCGGCCCAGGCCGATACACCGATCCCGGCGATCCTCGAGGGTGGCATCAAGGACGGCAGCCAGGTGACGGTGGGTGGCATCCTCGCCTCCGTGAATCGCCGTATCAACAAGAATGGTCTCGCGTGGGCCTCGGCGCAGCTCGAGGATCTCACCGGCGGTATCGAGGTCCTCTTCTTCCCGCAGTCGTACTCGGTGTACGGCATGGACGTCGTCGAGGACTCGGTGGTGCTCGTCAAGGCGCGCGTGTCGATCCGCGACGACCGGATCTCACTGATCGCCAACGATCTGGCGGTGCCGGATCTGTCTCAGGTGGGTGTGGCCAAGCCTGTGTCGGTGGCGATGCCGACCCGGCTGTGCACCCCCGACAAGGTCGGTGCCCTCAAAAACGTGCTGAACCGGCACCCCGGCACCGCAGATGTCCATGTGCGACTGATCACCGGCAGTAAAGTCACCTTGCTCAAGGTGGACGACAGTCTGCGTGTGGAGCCGTCGTCGGCGTTGATGGGCGATCTCAAGGCGTTGCTCGGCCCCGGCTGTCTCGCGACCTGAGGGCGGGGCGGCGGAGACTACGGGGAGGTGCGCCGGTAGTACGCCAGGCGCACCCACCACGTGACAGTGCTGACCGCCGCGGCGGTCAGCACAGCGGTCTGCGCGGTTCCGGTGACGACGAGTAGGGCCACCAGGATCAAGAAGCCGACCGCGAGTGCCTCGAGCTTGTAGAGCGGCCATTCGGTGCCGGCGATGTCGACACCGGCCACACGAGTGCTCCTGCGTGTGGGCAGGTCGAGTGTCGTCATCGTGATGCACCTCCGGTCGCGGAAAGTCTTCCTTCAGGGTAGGCGCATAGAAGAATTCGGGTCAACGAACTCTCGGAGCTACGTGTGCCGAATCACCACACGGTGTTCACTGGGTGCATGCCTCTCACCGGAGAATACGAACCCAGTCCGTCGAAGTGGGCCGCCGATCAGGTCGAGGCCTACGAGTCCTCGGGCGGTACCGCAGGCACTACCCTCGCCGGAAAGCCCGTCATCATCCTCACCACACGCGGCGCCAAGAGCGGAAAACTGCGCAAGACCCCGCTGATGCGCGTCGAACACAATGGCGAGTACGCGGTCGTCGCCTCGCTCGGTGGAGCACCGAAGCACCCCGTCTGGTACTTCAATGTGGTGGCGAACCCGCAGGTCGAACTACGTGACGGCCCCGATGTCCACGACATGGTGGCGCGTGAGGTGCACGGCGACGAGAAGGCGTTGTGGTGGGACAGAGCAGTCGCAGCATTTCCCGACTACGCCGACTATCAGAACAAGACCGACCGGCAGATCCCGGTCTTCGTCCTCGAACGGAAGTAGGCGCACGATGGCGGCGCGCACCGTTGCGGACCAGCTCGTCGGCCAGCTCGTCGATGCCGGCGTACGCCGGATCTACGGGATCGTCGGCGACAGCTTGAATCCCGTCGTCGACGCCGTGCGCCGCACCGGCGGTGTCGCGTCGGGCGGGATCGACTGGATCCATGTACGCCACGAAGAAGCGGCGGCATTCGCTGCTGCCGCGGAAGCGCAGCTCACCGGTGAGCTGGCAGTGTGCGCCGGCTCGTGCGGACCGGGCAACCTGCACCTGATCAACGGACTCTACGACGCGCACCGCTCCGGAGCTCCGGTGCTCGCCATCGCATCGCACATCCCGTCTGCCCAGATCGGCTCCGGATACTTCCAGGAAACCCACCCCGATCGACTGTTCGTCGAATGCTCGACCTACACCGAGCTGATCAGCGCTGCCGCGCAGGCCCCACGGGTCGTACACAGCGCGATGACGCACGCGCTCGCGGGGCCCGGCGTCGCCGTGGTCACATTGCCCGGCGACATCGCGGCACTGCCCGCGGAAGGAACATCGCCGCGTCTCATCAGGACGGGCGCCCCGACCGTCGTGCCCGCGGAATCGGACGTCCGAGCGCTGGCCGAGGCCATCGACGCAGCAGACAAGGTGGCGATCTTCGCCGGTGCCGGCGTGCGCGGTGCACGCGAAGAGCTCCTCGACCTGGCCGACACGGTCGGGGCGCCGATCGGACACAGCCTGCGCGGCAAGGAATGGATCCAGTACGACAACCCGTTCGATGTCGGGATGACCGGCCTCCTCGGCTACGGCGCAGCCCACGACGGCATGCACGGCGCCGACCTGCTGCTGCTCATCGGCACCGACTTCCCGTACGACCAGTTCCTCCCCGAGGTACGCACGGCACAGATCGACATCGACGCAAGCCGGCTCGGCCGTCGTACCGAGCTGGATCTGGCGGTGCACGGCGATACCGCCGCGACCCTGCGTGCCTTGACACCGTTGATCCGCCGCAAGACCGACCGGAAGTTCCTCGACCGGATGGTCGAGCGGCACCGCGGCCTGATGGAGAAAGTGGTCGGTGCGTACACGACGCCGGTCAAACAGCGGAAACCGATTCATCCCGAGTATGTCGCATCGATCCTCGACGACATCGCGGCCGACGACGCCGTGTTCACCGCCGACACCGGCATGTGCAACGTGTGGTCCGCCCGGTATCTCGATCCGAACGGACGTCGCCGCTTTCTCTCGTCCGCGTTGCACGGATCGATGGCCAACGCGCTGCCTCATGCGATCGGCGCCCAGTTCGCGGCTCCCGGCCGACAGGTTGTCTCGGTCAGCGGTGACGGCGGCCTGTCGATGTTGCTCGGTGAGTTGATCACCGTGGTCATGCACCGGCTGCCGATCAAGATCGTTCTCTTCGACAACGCGACTCTCGGCATGGTGAAACTCGAAATGCTCGTCGATGGCCTCGCCGACTTCGGGGTCGACGTTCCGGCGGTCGACTACGCGCGGGTCGCGGAGGCACTCGGATTCTTCGCGCGCCGGGTCGAGGATCCGGCCGAGGTGGAGCAGGCGCTGCGAGACGCATTCGCGCATCCTGGTCCGGCACTGATCGATGTGGTGACCGATCCACTGGCGCTGTCACTCCCACCGACCATCACCGGTGAACAGGTGAAGGGCTTCGCGCTGGCCATGTCGAAGATCGTGATGAACGAGGGGGTGGGCGAAGCGGTGAAAATGGCGAAGTCGAATCTCCGCAATCTTCCCCGGCCTTCACAGTTCGGCACCTGACCGTCTTCCAGGGGGTCCGTTGGTGGGCCCGGGCAGCGAGTGGCAGCATTGACCGGTGACCTCCACCTCGCGCACAGCCGAACCGACCGACATGACAGCCGTACCGACTGCGGCCGATATCGACGCGGCGGCGGAGCGAATTGCGCCTGCGGTCTCACCCACCCCCCTCGAGCACAGCCCCCGCTTGTCGGCCCTGACGGGCGCGAACGTCTACCTCAAACGCGAAGATCTGACGCGTGTGCGTTCGTTCAAACTGCGGGGCGCCTACAACGCGATGGCCCAGCTCGACGACCGCGAGCGCGCTGCGGGTGTCGTGACGGCGAGCGCAGGCAATCACGCGCAAGGTGTCGCGTACGCGTGCCGGGCGATGGGGATCGAAGGTCGCATCTATGTGCCTGCGCGTACCCCGAAGCAGAAGCGTGACCGTATCCAGGTCCACGGGGGTGGGTTCGTCGAGCTGATCGCCGTCGGCGACACGTTCGACGCGGCAGCCGGTGCCGCTGCCGACGACGCCGAGCGCACCGGAGCAACCATGATCCCGCCGTTCGACGATGTGCGTACCGCCGCAGGGCAGGGCACCATTGCCCGCGAGATCGTCGAGCAGCTCCCGGGCGATCTGGATGTCCTGGTCGTGCCGGTCGGAGGGGGAGGTCTGATCGCGGGGATCGCGGCCTACCTGCGAGAGCGCTCTCCCCATACCGCGATCGTCGGTGTCGAACCCAAGGGTGCGGCGTCGATGACGGCCGCGCTCGTCGCCGGTGGACCCGTCACGCTGCCCGAGGTGGAGCCGTTCGTCGACGGCGCCGCCGTGAAGCGGATCGGCGACGTCCCGTACGCCGTCGTGTCGCAGCTCGGCGCCGAGGTGGTCTCGCACTCGAGCCTTCCGCTCGTCGCGAGCCTGCGCGCTGAAGGTCTGGGTCACGCGCCGTTCGGCATGACCCAGGTCGACGAAGGCGCGATCTGCACGTCGATGCTCGAGCTCTACCAGAGCGAGGGCATCATCGCAGAGCCCGCAGGCGCACTGGCGGTTGCTGCTCTCGAGGGCCTGTCGATCGAGCCGGGAGCGACGGTGGTGTGCCTGGTCTCCGGTGGCAACAACGATGTGTCACGGTATGGGGAGATCATCGAGCGGTCCCTCGTGCATCGGGGCCTCAAGCACTACTTCCTCGTGAACTTCCCTCAGGAACCGGGAGCGTTGCGACGTTTCCTCGACGAGGTGCTCGGACCCGACGACGACATCACCCTGTTCGAGTACGTCAAGCGGAACAACCGCGAAACGGGTGCGGCGCTGGTCGGTATCGAACTCGGTGCAGCGGAGGGTCTTTCGGCGCTCCTGCATCGCATGGATGCCTCGCCGATCGAGGCGAGCCGCCTCGAGCCGGGATCACCTGCCTACCGCTACCTCACGTAGGTCGGTCCTCACCAGGGCATGCACACCAGCCAGGGGCCGAACCAGAAGCAATCGGGACGCCAGTGATTGCCGCGGTCCCAGTCGTTGTGACGCCCGCGGTCCCAGTCGTTGTGCCCGCGGTCGCCCCTCTTGTGATCGTTCCCGTGGTCGCGTCGGTGGTCGTCCCACCCGCGGTCGCGGTGATTGACATCGACGACACCGGGGGACGTGTCGGTCACCGGAGCTGCGGTGGCCACACCTACGGGTGTGAGGACAAGAGCTGTGGTGAGAAATGCGCTCGCCAGTACTTTCTTGGCTTCCATGACGATTCACCTCGAAAAAATTCGGCAGTATCCATGACGGTACGCGCGTTCTCGAAGTCGGATCAAGGGCGGTGGTGCGTACAGAACGGCAACGAGAACTGACTGTTCGGTCAAGCGGCCGTAGGGGATTCGAGTATCACGAACGAGTGCCCCGGAACCAGCACCGCGGACTGGGTGCGGTTGACGACGGGGTCGTCCCACCAGAGGATCGGGCGGCCACCGACGGGTACGGTCACAGGATCGTCCCCGAGGTTGCATACCACACGAATGACACCGCGATACAACACAATCCAGCGTTCGTCCTCGTCGTAGGTCACCTGGAGGTGCTCGAGCCAGGGGTCGGTGAGTTCGGCGCGCGCGCGGCGCAGGCCGATCAACCGGCGGTAGCAGTCGAGGAGTCGTGCGTGCTCGGGTTCGGTACGCTCGTCCCACTCGAGGGTGGATCGGCGGAAGGTCTCGGGATCCTGAGGGTCGGGCACGTCGTCGGTGTCCCAGCCGTGCTCACCGAACTCTCGGCGGCGCCCCTCGACGACGGCCGCGGCGAGATCGGGTTCCGGATGGGACGTGAAGTACTGAAATGGCGTGCTCGCGCCCCATTCTTCACCCATGAACAGCATCGGGGTATAGGGCGAGGTGAGGACGAGCGCAGCTTTCACGGCGAGTTGTCCCCGGTCGAGATAGCCTCCGGGGCGATCGCCTCTGGCCCGGTTGCCCACCTGATCGTGCGTGCACGTGTAGGCGAGCAGCGCACTCGCGGGCACCCTCCGCACGTCGAGCGGGCGGCCGTGCACGCGGCCGCGGAACGACGAGAACGTACCGGCATGGAAGAAGCCGTGCCCGAGGGTGCGTGCCAGGCATTCGAGTGAACCGAAATCGCCGTAATAGCCCTGTCTCTCGCCGGAGACTGCGGCGTGGATCGCATGGTGGATGTCGTCGTCCCACTGCGCGTGCAGGCCGTATCCTCCCGCGGAACGGGGCGTGATCGTTCGCGGATCGTTCAGGTCGCTCTCGGCGATCAGGCTCAGGGGGCGACCGAGATGGGCAGACAGACGCAGAGTGTCGACCGACAGCTCCTCGAGAAGGTGCACGGCGGTGTGATCGACGAGCGCGTGGGTGGCGTCGAGCCGCAGTGCGTCGATGTGGAACTCGCTGAACCAGCGCAGGGCGTTGTCGATGATGTAACGGCGTACCTCGCCGGACCCCGGACCGTCGAGATTGATGTTCTCACCCCAGGTTCCCGGTTTCTCCGACACGTAGGGGCCGAATCGGCCCAGGTAGTTTCCGGACGGGCCGAGGTGGTTGTAGACGACGTCGAGCGCAACGCCGATACCTCGGGCATGGGCTGCGTCGACGAACCGCTGCAGTGCGTCGGGACCGCCGTACGGCTCGTGTACGGCGTACCAGAGCACGCCGTCGTAGCCCCATCCGTGAGAGCCGTTGAATGCGTTGACGGGCATCAACTCGACGAAGTCGATTCCGAGAGCCACGAGATCGTCGAGGCGTTCGATCGCGGCGTCGAGGGTGCCCTCCTCGGTGAACGTGCCGATGTGCAGTTCGTACAGCACACTTCCGGTGAGTTGACGTCCGGTCCAGGTGTGATCGGTCCAGCCGTCAGGGTCGAGTCGATGTAGCTGCGACGTTCCGTGCACGCCGCCCGGCTGCCGCGGAGAGCGGGGATCGGGGAGCACGGCGTCGTCGTCGAGTACGGCGTCGTCGTCGAGTACATAGCCGTACCGCGCGCCGGGAGAGGCCTCGACATCGGCGCGCCACCAGCCTTTCTCCTCCTGGCGCATCGGATGGAGTTCGCCGTCGACATGGAGACGAACCGACGCGGGAATCGGAGCCCAGACCTCGAAGGTGTGCACGAGGCCCAGCATGCCCGTTCCGCGCGGGGAACGCAGCGGATTTCGGGTGCATCAGCACTGCAGTCGATACTGCTAGGCTGACCGCGATGTCCGCAGCCAGAAGAACGTACAGCTCACCGTTGCGGGAAGAAGCAGCGCGCCGCACCCGCATCACGATCCGAGATGCTGCCGCGACACTGTTCGAGCGAAACGGGTACGTGAGCACCACCGTCAAACAGATCGCCGACGAGGCGGGTGTCGCAGTGCGGACGGTGTTCACCGCATTCCCCGACGGCAAGGCCCAGCTGTTCCGGGAATCGCTCGACGCCGCGGTCACCGTCGACCCGGCCGTCGCCGACTCCGATGAGCCCGTCGCCGGCATACCTCGATCACCGCTCGCTCTCGGCGCCGCAGCCGCGGTCGTCGACCAGGTGGTGGGGTACGGGGCCGCGATGCTCGAGCGTGCCGGCGGTCTGCTCATCACGTCGATCGAGTCGTCGGGTGCCGACCCCGACATGAAACGGTTCGCCGAGGACGACGCTCGCGCCACTGCCGAGAATGCGCGCACCCTCGCCGAAGGTCTGCATCGCAGCGGATGGTTACGCGACGACGTCACCGTCGACCACGCGGCCGACGTGCTCTACACGCTCAGTTCGCCGCAGGTGCACGCATTGCTGCGTCGCGACTGTGGATGGGACGTCGACGGGTATCGCACGTGGCTCGCCGACACCCTCCGATCGACTCTGTTGCGCTGACGGTCCCGGACTACCGGCCGCCTGCTGCATCCAGGTACAGCCAGGTGCCGTCCTCCCGAACGAAGCGGCTGTTCTCCTGCATGACGTGTTCCTGCAGGACACCGCCGCGGCCGTTCTCCACGTAGTGCGCCCGGAACTCGACTGTGCCTTCGGTGTGCAGGAAACCACCGCCCGTGGTCCGCAGTACCTCGAGACCCGTCCACCTGGTTCCGGAATCCAGTTCGAGAGACGCCGGCCGGGCCGAGGAATGCCAGGTCCGCAGCAGGTAGGGAGCGTCGCCGAGTACGAAGGCCGTGTACCGCGACCGCATCAGGTTTTCGGGGGTCGAGGCGGCGGCACCACCGTCGAGAAATCGTCCGCAGCAGTCGGAGAGGCGGATTCCGCGCCCACACGGGCACGGCATGTCGGCGGCGGGCTTCTGGTCGCGTTGTCGGCTCACCGGTCCATTGTCGCCGACCGTGTACCGGTCCATTGTTACCGACCGTGTACCGGTCCATTGTTACCGACCGTGTACCGGTCCATTGTTACCGACCGTGGTATCGGTCCATTGTTACCGACCGTGTGGCACGCTGCGGGTGTCCTTGCCGAACACACGGCGTGGGCGCACGATTGACCTGTGTGCAGGAGACCTCGGTGAGCGACACCCTCGATCCACGTCTGACCTACCTCGACGAGCACGGACACCAGCACCACGTGGTGTTGACGTCGTCGACTCCGCGGGTGACGGTCGGCCGCGCAACGGAAGCCGATGTGGCATTCGTCGGCGACGAGGAGGTCTCGCGCCTGCACGCCGTGGTCGAGTGGCTCGGCACCCACTGGACGATCCTCGACGACGGGCTTTCTCGCAACGGTACTTTCGTCAACGGTGAGCGCATCGCCGGGCGTCGGCGGTTACGTGAGGGCGACAGCATCCGCATCGGCTCGCACCGGCTGCGTTTCCAGCAGATCGGGGCGGGACCCGACGAGTCGACCCGCATGGCCGCAGAGCTACCGACGGTGAATTCGTTGACGGACACCCAGCGCGCAGTGCTCCGTGCACTGTGCCGTCCGTACAAGCACGGTGTGGCCTTCGCGTCGCCCGCATCGAACCAGGCCATCGCCTCCGAGCTGTATCTCAGTGTCGACGCCGTGAAAACTCATCTGCGGACACTGTTCGCGAAGTTCGGGGTCGAGGATCTGCCGCAGAATCGAAAGCGGGTACGCCTCGCCGAACTCGCGATGCATACCGGTGTGGTCAGCGAACGCGACCTGTGACGGCTGTGTCATCGAATCGGTTTCTCGCCGGGATCGGTGTCTCGTCGGACCGGTAGGACGCGCTCTGCGAGACGCGCGAGGGCACTGGCCACCACTGCGGGATGCTCGACTGTGACCGAATGACCCGCACCTTCGACGCGTACGAGTTCCGACTGCGGTAGTCGTGAGGCCACACCGGCGGACAGCTCGAACGGCGTCCACTCGTCGTGCGATCCGCACAGCACCAGCGACGGAAGGTGGGTCAGAACGGAGAGGGCCGCGGTTTCGTCCAGCACCGCGAAGCAGCGGAGGAAGCCGGCCATGGTGACCACCGACATGTCGCTGCACAGCAACGTGAGCAGTGTGAGCAACCAGGAACCGGGCTTCGTGGCGGGTGTGCGGCGATGCAGCGCCCCGGCCACGGGCAGACCCACTCGGGCACCCCACCGCGCCACCCGCTGGGTGATGCGGGGCGCCCGGGACACAGCCCGGCGGAACAGCTCCACCGCCGGGCTGTGCAGGTACCGCCCGAGCCCGGAATGTGCGAGATCGTCGGCAGCCGTGGAGATCAACGCGACCCCCACGACCCGGGTGCCGATGTCGGTCGGATGCTGACGTGCGTACGACAGGATCGCCATGCCGCCCATCGAATGCCCCACCAGCACGACGGACTTGTCGGTGACAGCGTCGAGTACGGCGCCCAGATCGCGCCCGATCTGATCGAGGGTGTAGGTCTCTGCGGGTGCTCCACCGGACCGGCCGTGGCCACGATGATCGAAGAACACCATCCGTACCGGGCGACCCATCGTGAGGGACAGTGACTGACGCAACCTAGACCAGGTGTCGGTGTCGTGGCAGTGCCCGTGTACGAATACGAACGTCGGTTCAGCGGTGTCGGGGCCCGCTTCGGTGACCGCGAGGGGGACCCCGTCGTCGGCGTACACGGTGGTGCGCCGAAGGCGTGTCGAGTAGTGCATGGCGGACATGTATCGAGGGTCCGCGCCGCCGCGGTTCGATGCGAGACTCCCTGCCGGGTAGAACCCGAAAACCGGGATAGGCGCCCTTTCACCCTTGGGGTGGTGGACAATCCCGATATGCATTCGCAGCGCTATGTCGGGGTCGTCGGTCCGGGTGAGGCGACGCCCGAACAACGGCGGATCGCTCGTCAGGTCGGCGGACTGCTCGCTGGTCGCCGGGCGGTCGTCGTCACAGGCGGTCTCGGCGGGGTCATGGCCGCCGCGTCGCGTGGAGCGATCGAAGCGGGCGGAACCACACTCGGATTACTACCCGACGATGACCGGATGGTAGGAAATCCGTACTTGACGGTGGCTGTCCCCACCGGCTTGGGGGAGATGCGCAACGCGCTGCTGGTGCGCAGCAGCGACGCACTCGTTGTCGTCGGCGGGAGTTGGGGCACGATGAGCGAGATCGCGTTGGCGGTGCGTACCGGCGTTCCCGTCGTGTCGATCGGAGGCTGGAAGATGCCTGCGGGCGGCGTCCTCGACGTCGAATCACCGGGGGAAGCGGTCGAGTGCCTGCACGCCTTGCTCTGGCGCAAGGACGCATGATCCGGCCCACCCCAACGCGCGATGCCCGCCGATACAATGTCGGCG
>NZ_JBHWWZ010000075.1:0-17827 GCF_042730275.1 Rhodococcus sp. NPDC060086 | reverse complement strand
GAGCGTAAGACGTGTGCTTGCATGCGCGGACCCGGTGAAGCAGGAACCCGCTGAACAGACCGCACCATGTGGTGAGGCTGCGTAGGAATCCTCCGCGTTCACGCGAGGGAGGAAGTCAAAAATCCGCATTCGGCTGGAGCTTCAACGACTACGGGCCCGCGTATACCGGTATTCGCTCTGTCGACGGGGATGGAGAGGTCGGCGGACTGACGACTCTGCGCGCACCGGGCACCGCCGGGCCTCTGGTGCTGCTGTACTCCGACGACCTCGACGCCTCCGTCGGTACGGTCGAGCGCGCAGGAGGCACTATTTCGTCGGGGCCGTACGACTTTCCCGGCGGACGCCGGTTCACCTTTCTCGATCCGAGCGGGAACGAACTGGGTGTGTGGTCCGAAACCTGACGGCGCCCACCCGACCGTAAGGTGAGGCCCGAAGGGAGGTGTCGTGCGCATTGCTGCGGGATGGTGGGTTGCGGTCGCAGCGGCCGTGTTGTCGGCGTGCGGGCAGCCCGATCGACAGGAGGAGGCCCACGCCCTCGAGCGCGCTGTCACAGCGATGCCCGGTGTCGAGGACGTCGACGTGCTGTACTCCAACAACTTCACCCAGGGTTCGAAACTCGACATCGATGTCATCGCAACCGAAGCCGATATCGCGCAGGTCGCCGACATCGCTGCACGCATCGAAGAGATCAAGGACGGTCATTTCGACGGATACGACCAATCGGCGACCTTCGTCGTCGCAGACGGAGTGGTCCTTGAACGGCACGGCACGCTCGAGCCCGATCCGATTGAGGACGACACTCGTGCCGCACGGAACATCGCCGACGACATCCCCGGCTCGGAGGTGTTCTGGACGCAGCATGAACGCGACGGTCACAGCACGGTGCGGTTCGAAAACGCACCCGCCGCGGCCGCGTTGGACGCGGTGCGTTCGTACATACCCGCAGACGATGTGCTCGTCACCGTCCGGAAGTTCGAGGGCGAACCGCAGTGGAGAGTGTCGATGCCCCTCGGTGAAGGCGAAGCGCGGACGATCCGGCACTCGCTCGCAGGGTCGCCGCTGAACACGCTGGCGGTATCCGTCACGCGTGGGCACGTGTCCGGCCTGACGGTTGCCGTCGAGGACGAAGCGCACGCCGCAGTACATCTCGAAGCAGTCCTCGCGCTGTTCGAGCCGACGGAAGACCATCCGCTGATGTTGGAGTGGAAGGGGACAGACAGGGGAGCCGACCGGAAGTTCAGTGGCAGCGTCCACGTCGCAGGGTGCACATATGCGCCGAATCTGGCGGAGTCCGAACCCGAGCGCTTCTACACAGAAGAGGCCTTGGCACTCCGCGATCGCTTGCGGGCACAGTACGACACCTGCGAGTAAGCGTCAGGCAGTGGGCCCGACCCACCGCGCGATGCCGGCCTTCGACAGTTGCGGAATCTGTTCGGCGGACCAAGGGCTGATCAGCCACGGTACGGTCGCCGCGGTCTCGAGGTCGGTCCACGAGACCCACTCCCACTCCATCACCTCGGACGGATCGGGATCCAGATCGGATGCGGCGCGCGCGCAGAACACGGGACAGACCTCGTTCTCGACAGTCCCGTCGGCGGCTGTCGCGCGGTACCGGAATCGTGGCAGCACACACGTGACGTCGTCGACGACCAGTCCCAGCTCTTGCTCGACGCGACGACGCACGGCGTCTTCGGGAGTTTCGTCCGGGCCGGGATGACCGCAGCACGCATTGGTCCACACTCCGGGCCACGTGATCTTGCTCAAGGCTCGTCGCGTGGTGAGGACTCGGCCCGCGCCATCGAACACATAGCAGGAGAACGCCAGGTGGAGCGGCGTGTCTGCGTGATGGACGGTAGCTTTCGGGGCTGTACCGATGGGTCGCTCGTGCTCGTCGAGTAGAACCACGAGTTCCTCGTGGGCAAGGGCTGTCATCTGGTGGATCTCCGTCATGCTGCTCGGGGTGTCGTGCGGTGTCCGGCACTCGCCGGATCGAGCCTACCCGTGTGCCGTGATCCGCCACTTCTGCGATGTGTCCGACCGGGCCGATCGGCCTATCTGGTCCCGGCACCGGACGGTCAGGTACATCACCGCACTCCGGGCGGTCCGCCTGGCGGCCGGGTACAGCCGGTTCTTCTGGCTCGTCGACCTGTACGCCGCTCGGGGGCACAGTCGACGCGGGTTCGCTGCATCGGTATCTTGCGTCCGCCGGGCTGCTCCCGGAATCCGAATCCGACGCGGTGTCATCCCGCATTTCACTGAGGAGAACCATGGCTGTGGAAGTCCAGCAGGTTGGCGAAGTCACCGAGGAGATCGTTGCCGCCTTCGCGCGTCTCGTTCCCCAACTGTCCCGCTCCGCCGCACCGGTGACGGTCGAGACGCTCAGCACCGTCGTCGGTTGCCCGACGAACACGCTCTTCGTTGCCCGGCTGGACGGCCGCGTCGTCGGCACTCTGACCCTGGTTGTCTTCCCCATCCCGACCGGAGTCCGCGCCTGGATCGAGGACGTGGTGGTGGACGCCGAAGCGCGGGGGCAGCAGGCCGGCGCTGCGCTGACGCTCGCCGCGATGGACCGGGCAACCGAACTCGGCGCCCGGACGGTCGACCTGACCTCGCGGGCGTCGCGGGAGGCGGCCAATCGCCTCTACCGCAAGCTCGGCTTCGAGGAGCGAGATTCCAACCTCCTCCGGTACACCCCGAGCGACCGCGTCTGATCACATACCGGGCGGCCTGCTGCCCACCAGGGCGGCGGAATGCAGACCCTCCGAGCCACGGAGTCGGCCCTTCTCGGCGTTCGAGGTGGTGCCGCTCTTGACGGCGCGTTCGGAGGTCTCGTACCCGGGGGCTGGAGGTGTTGTATCTCGCACCGGTTCGGCACTGCGACCGCGCCGAACCAGGTCTACGCTCGGGCATGGTAGCTGCCGCAGATGTCACCCACCGAATCGGTGCCGCAAGATGCCACCTCCGACATAGCCGGGACGTGATCTCATGAGCAACACTGCACCGACCGACCAGTCCACACACATCGTGACGGCCCGCTACGAGGGTCGGGACCTCGACGTATCCGGTCCGTACCGGATCTACCCGTCCGGCTTGTGGTACTTCCGCACCGACAACTCCGACCCCGCGCCGACATGGATTCCGGCGGGTCATCTCACGGAGCGGGCCCGAAGAGATATATACACGGATCGCGGCGATCGAAGTCTGGTCGGTGCCGTCACACATCCTTTGCTCGCCACCGGATTCGGGTTCGCCATCGCAACAGCGACGTGGCTGATGTCCGTCTTCGAGTCCTACTTCGCCCCTGTGAGCCCTCGACCGTTCAGGTGAAAGTGTCCGCCTCGGTTGTCCCCGAGACGGTTTCTCCGGACCTGTTATCGCAAGTTGACGACGTCGAGGGCCTGTGTGAGGTCGGCGATGAGGTCGTCCGCGTCCTCGAGCCCGACCGACAGTCGGATCATCGAACCGGTGATTCCGCGCCGTTGCCGTTCCTCGGGTGAGAGGTCGTAGTGGGTTGTGGTCACCGGCTGCGTGACCAGGCTTTCGACACCGCCGAGGCTCGGTGCCAACGCGAACAGGCCCAATCCGTCGACCACCCGCACCGTCGTCTCCGCGTCGCCGGCGATCTCGATCGTCACGATGCCGCCGAAGCCCTTCATCTGCTTCACCGCGAGCGCGTGCCCGGGGAAGCTCGGCAGACCCGGATACAGCACGCGCGCGACCCGAGGATCGGCCTCCATCGCTTCCGCGACCGCCTGCGCATTCGCGTTGTGCTGCTTGACGCGGACGATGAGCGTGCGCAGACTGCGCGACAACAACGCCGCCGGTTCCGGTGCGATGCACGACCCGAAACTTTTGCGCCACGGCTTCAACGGTTCGATCAATTCGGCCGCGCCGAGCACGAACCCGGCAGTCACATCCGAATGTCCACCGAGATACTTGGTGGCCGAGTACGAGACGAGATCGGCGCCGAGAGTGAGGGGACGCTGATTGACGGGCGAAGCAAACGTGTTGTCGACCGCCACGAGAGCACCGTGACGGTGTGCGATGTCGGCGATCGCAGCCACGTCGTAGATGCCGAGCGCGGGATTCGTGGGTGTTTCGAAGAACACCAGCTTCACCCCGCCACGGAGCACCTCGTCCAGGCGGTCGACTTCGTCGTCGAGCAGGAACGTGGTGGCGATACCCAATTGGGACAGCTGGTTGGTGAGCAGTTCCATGGTGCCGCCGTACGCGTCGCCGACGCACACGACGCCCTCCCGTCCGTAGTGCGCGAAGAGCGAGGTCTCCGCGGCCATACCCGAGCAGAACGCCAATGCGCTCTCGGCGCCTTCGATCGACGTCATCGTCTCTTCGAGTGCGAAGATCGTCGGATTGAGCCCGTAACGGGTGTAGAGCGGACCGTTCCGGCGTCCATCGGCGACCTCGAGCAGCGCCGCGGTGTTCTCGAACGCGAAGGTGGTCGTGTTGTAGATCGGAAGGTGCGGCGCGCCGTAGGCATCGGCGATGGTGGCGCCGTGGATGGCCTGCGTCGACTGACCTGCTGATTCGTGCTTCACGCCAGAGCTCCGTTCACGGGTGCATTCGAGTGGACGTCCACGAGTATCGCGTGGGCGGCTGTGCCGATCGAATGCGGCTGTGCCGAGCGAATGCAGCTGTGCCGCGCGAATACCTCGTGCCCGGGCACGCGATCCCCTGACGGACTGCGATCGGTGTCGTAGCGTCGAGGTCACACCGTTTCGGCACGGTGATCGACGCGAGGGCGGTGCCGGATACGTACTCGAGCTGTGCAGCCCAGGAGGCACGATATGAGTCACGACAGTTTCAGCACACGAGACACACTCACCGTCGGGAACACCGACTACCGGATCAATCGCATCGACAAGGTGCCGGGCTCGGAGCGTCTGCCGTACAGCCTCAAGGTGTTGCTCGAGAATCTGCTGCGCACCGAGGACGGCAGGCTCGTCACCCGCGAGCAGATCGAAGCGGTCGCGGGATGGGATCCGGCCTCGACACACAATCCTGAAATCCAGTTCTCGCCGGCGCGCGTACTCATGCAGGATTTCACCGGGGTGCCGTGCGTCGTGGACCTCGTCGCGATGCGCGATGCCATGACCACCCGCGGCGGCGACGCCACCCGCATCAATCCGCTGATCCCCACAGAACTCGTCATCGACCACTCGGTGATCGCCGACGTATTCGGCACCGAAGACGCATTTCGCATCAATACCGACCTCGAATTCTCACGTAACCGCGAACGCTACGAACTGTTGCGGTGGGCGCAGGGAGCATTCGACGACTTCAAGGTGGTCCCGCCCGGCACCGGCATCTGCCACCAGGTCAATCTGGAATATCTCGGTCGGGTCGTCTTCACCCGCGAGACCGAGGACGGGGAAACGCTGGCCTACCCGGATTCGCTCGTCGGAACCGATTCCCACACCCCGATGATCAACGGCCTCGGTGTCGTCGGGTGGGGTGTCGGCGGAATCGAAGCCGAGGCCGCGATGCTCGGCCAGCCCGCCTCGATGCTGATCCCACAGGTCGTGGGATTCAAGCTCAACGGAGAGTTGAGGGAGGGCACCACCGCCACCGACCTCGTGCTCACCGTCGCCGAAATGCTGCGCAAGACCGGGGTGGTGGGCAAATTCGTCGAATTCTTCGGACCCGGCGTGGCGAACGTGCCGCTCGCGAACCGTGCCACGATCGGCAATATGAGTCCCGAATACGGCTCGACCATCTCCATCTTCCCGATCGACGACATCACCCTCGACTACATGCGTCTCACCGGACGGTCCGACGATCAGGTGCGTCTCGTCGAGGCGTACGCCAAGGCTCAGGGGTTGTGGCACGATCCTGACCGCGAACCCGCGTACAGCCAGGTCGTGGAGCTCGACCTGTCGACGGTGCGCCCCTCGATCGCCGGACCGAAACGGCCGCAGGATCGCATTCCGGTGGCGTTCGCTCCGAAGGCAGTCGGAGCGCTGCTCTCAGGTGCTGATGTTCCCGGTGTCGTCGCTCAGGTGCAGGAGGGAGGCCTCGACGAGGGATCGATGGAGTCGTTCCCCGCGAGCGACCCCGTCGCGATCTTCGGGAAGGACACGAGCGCGCCCCCGCGTAACCCGCTGCCCGACGATCTTGCGGCAGTGGATCCGCCGTCGCACAGGGTTCCCGTGCGCGTCGGCGACGGGCCGGAGTTCGAGCTCGACCACGGTCACGTCGTCATCGCCGCGATCACCTCGTGCACCAACACGTCGAACCCGTCCGTGATGATCGGTGCGGGCCTACTCGCGAAGAACGCCGTCGAGAAGGGTTTACGCAGCAAACCGTGGGTGAAGACGACTCTCGCACCCGGATCGAGGATCGTCACCGATTACTACGAACGAGCCGGCCTGACGCCGTACCTCGAAAAGCTCGGTTTCAACCTCGTGGGATACGGATGCACCACGTGCATCGGCAACTCCGGCCCCCTGCTCGACGAGATCGCCACAGCCGTCGACGAAGAGGACCTCAACGTGTCGGCGGTGTTGTCGGGCAACCGCAACTTCGAAGGCCGGATCCATCCGCAGACGAAGATGAACTTCCTTGCCTCGCCGCCGCTGGTGATCACCTATGCGCTGGCAGGGTCGATGCTCGTCGACATATTCGAGGACGAACTCGGTACCGACACCGACGGCAATCCGGTGTTCCTGCGCGATATCTGGCCGTCCACCGAGGAGATCCAGGCCGTCATCGACGAGTGCGTGCGTTCGGAGATGTTCGAATCCGGATACGCCGACGTCTATCACGGCGACGACACGTGGCGGAACCTCGACGTCCCCACCGGTGAGGTGTTCGAGTGGAAGGACGACTCGACCTATGTGCGGCGTCCACCGTACTTCGACGGGATGACAGCAGAACCCGAGCCACTGCGCGACATCGCAGGCGCACGAGCGCTGGCCCTCCTCGGCGATTCGGTCACCACCGATCACATCTCCCCGGCCGGGTCGATCCGCCGTGACAGCCCCGCCGGACGCTATCTGGAGGAGCACGGCGTCGATCCGGCGGACTTCAACTCGTACGGATCGCGGCGCGGCAACCACGAGGTGATGATCCGTGGCACCTTCGCCAATATTCGGCTGCGCAACCAACTGGTTCCCGACGTCGAAGGAGGAGTCACCCGGTACCTTCCCACCGGGGAACAGATGGACATCTACGACGCCGCGCAGAAATACGCGCACGACGGCACGCCCCTGGTCGTGCTGGCCGGCGCCGAGTACGGGTCGGGGTCGTCGCGTGACTGGGCGGCCAAGGGCACTCTGCTGTTGGGAGTGCGCGCGGTGATCGCGCAGTCGTACGAACGCATCCACCGGTCTAATCTCATCGGAATGGGTGTGCTGCCACTGCAATTCCCCGACGGTGCATCGGCCGAGAGCCTGGGGCTGACGGGGGAGGAAGAGTACGCGATCACCGGGCTGGCCGACGCCGACGCGGTACCCGAGACCGTGCACGTGCGTGCCGGGGACATCGAGTTCGATGCGAAGGTACGAATCGATACCCCGGCAGAGGCGGAGTACTTCCGACACGGAGGGATCCTGAAGTACGTGCTCCGTCAGCTCGCCGGTGCCTGAGCTGATCGACTCGGATACGAGACGATCAGGCCGCTGCTTGGATCGGCATCGTGATACGCATGGCGATCACACCCGCGCCGATCAGTCCCGCGACGGCAAGAGCACTGCTGATCAAGAACGGGTCTGCTCCCGTAAGAGCCGCAGAGAAGCCGACGCCGATATAAATGGTGATGCCCGTCGACCCGCCGAGTTGGTCTGCCGCACGCTGGACTCCGGAAGCAGTACCGGCGTCCTCCTCGGTCACCCCGGTGACCGCCGCGTACTGGAGTCCGACAAGGCCGAAGGCCATCCCGGCGGCGATGAGGACCATGGCTGGAACCATCGCCGGAGCAGGTGCCTCGAGCTGAGCTGAGATCGCGATCGCGACCATCCCGAGAGCGGTGAAGCCGATCCCTGCGACTGCGCAGAACCGCGCACCCCATCGCCCGAGGAACTGCGGAACAATCGTCACCGCCGCAACCAGCGCGACCGCCAGCGGCACGAGTGTCAAGCCCGTGATCAGCGGACTCAGCCCCAGTCGGTTCTGCAGATAGAACGTGAACAGCAGGAACGACGTGGACAACGCAGCGCTGAGCAGAGCAGTCGCAAGATTGGCCATCACCCGTGACCGATTGCGGAAGTACTTCAGCGGCACCAGCGGGTTCGCAGCACGCCGCTCGACTGCGACAAACAAGATGGCTGCGACCACAGACCCGACCAACACCGCCGCGGCCGCCCACCGGGGAATGCCGTCGACCTCTCCCAGTTCGACGATGCCGAACACGAACAGGAGCGGTGCCGCGGTCAGCAGCAGCGAGCCCGGGAGATCGAGCGTGATGCGCTTTCTCGGACGGTCGGCCGGCACGAGAATGCTCGTGGCGATGAGCACGAACACGATGAACGGCACCGATACGAGGAAGATCCAGCGCCACCCCAGCAACTCGGTGATGACTCCGGAGAGGATGAATCCGAGCACTAGGCCGCAGCTGGCCACGGCCGCCCAGACGCTCAGCGCCCGTGAGCGGCCGTGGCCTTCGGGGAACAGAAGCACGATAACGGCCATCGCGGCAGGCAGCGCGAGTGCCTCTCCGGCGCCTTGGAGCAGCCTTGCTGCCACCAGGAGGTGGAATGTCGGGGCGAGCCCTGCCATCAGTGAGGCCAGGCCGAACACTGTCGTACCGGTAAGCAGGAGCCGCCGCTGACCGAGCATGTCGCCGAGCCGGCCACCGAGCATCAGCAGTCCGCCACCGGTGATCGTGTACCCCACGACGACCCATGTGAGTTGTCGGGCGTCAGCCCCGAACTCGGCTCCAATGGACGGCAGGGCGACGTTGACCACGGTCACGTCGACCGCGATCAGGAATTGCAGCATGGACAGGCAGGCAAGCGTGACCCATGCTCGTCCCGGCGCGTCGACGCGCCGGGAAGGAATAGTGGTGGGAAACAAGTCGTGCTCCATCGTTCAGAAGTCGAACTCCGGGCAGCACCTCTAGCCGCTCCGGACTGGCCGTGGAGCGACGAAGCATCAGAAGAGTGAAGAGATGAGTGCTCCGCCGCTAGCGGAGCGTCCTCGTCACGGCGGCCGCAGCCGCTGCAGAAGCAGACATGGACATCACGGTACCGGATCTGTCGCGGTGTCAGCGCATCGCTGAGCGCGTTCAGGCCAGGGATGGCTCAATGTCTGTGCGAGGAGTCCAGCGTTGTGAGCCTTCCGCTTCTGCTGAGCAAGTACCGCTGTCGAAACATGCCTCAGCACGTGCTCCATCAGCTCGCCGCACAACTGGACCCGTTAGTGTCGGGGACACCCCGTCGCATGAGGAGTGGTGTGCCCGTGAAATTTTCCGTCGTCGACCTCGGAACTGTCTCACCCGGCACCACCGAAACCGACGCCCTCGCCGACTCACTGGCCACCGCCCGTCATGCCGATGCCCTCGGGTTCCACCGAATCTGGTTCGCAGAACACCATCTGAGCCGTAGCGGCGCCTCACACCATCCCGAATTACTCATTGCCGCAGCGATACCGCAGACCCGTGGCATCCGCCTCGGATCAGGCGCGGTGCTCATGAACCACTACAGTCCGTTCAAGGTCGCGGAGATGTTCAAGCAGCTCGAGGCGATGGCCCCCGGTCGGATCGATCTGGGGATGGGGCGGGCGACCGCCGGGCCGGTGATAGATCTTGCGTTGCAACGAGACCGGAGTCGCCGCAGCCAAGCAGACCATGGGCAGCAGATCTCCGAGACTCTGGCGTGGTTGTACGACGCGTTTCCCGACGACCATCCGTTCGCCGGGCATCGACTGATGCCGGGTGTTCCGGAGGTGCCGCAGACCTGGCTGCTGGGGTCGAGCCCGAACGGCTCGGCCCTCGCAGCCGGTCTCGGGATCGGATACACGTTCGCCGGTTTCATCAATCCACCGGCAGCTGCGCCGGCGTTACGTCACTACCGCGAAACGTTCCGCCCGCAGGGATTCGGGCTCGACGCACCACGGGGGATCCTCGCGGTCAACGTGACGGTCGGCGACACGAGGGACGAGGGCCTGCATCTGGTGAATTCCGCTAAGGGCTTCTACGCACGACTCGGTCGTGCGGGACGCGGAGCCGGTCAGGTCACCGTGCCCTCACCCGACGAAGCGGCGCGGGAGATGACCGACGACCAGCGGAACGAGCCGACAGCGATCGTCGACGGGAGCTGGCCGCGCTTCGTCGCAGGCGGTCCGGACGACGTGCGCGCGACACTGGAACGCATGCTCGAGGAAAGTGGCGCCGACGAGTTGATGGTGCAGGATCTGATCGCTGATCCTGGCGCGCGGCGACATTCTCATCGTCTGCTGGCTGAGATGTTCGGTGTGCCTCCGCGACCCGCTGAGTGTCGGCGTCCGGCCACCCGTACGGGATGAGGTCCTCGTAGTCGTGCCCGTGTCCGACCGGGGGTGAAGACGTCGATCAGCCGGGAGCTGCGCCCACCGCTCGGCACACCGTTGATGAGCGGGTCACCAGCCGCCGCCGCGACGGCGAGCCCCGCCGGCGCGATCATGTGCGCTGCCGGAACCGGAATGCGCAGCCGTGCGCTGTGGAAGGCCGCACACCCGCGGGCGACGCGACGCAGGCCACGTCCGATCAGCAGGACAACGGCGAAGAGCGCGATACTGACCGGCCCGGTGCGAGCAGATAGTCTCGGGAACATGACGCGACGAGTGAGTGTGTGGGGCGGCGGATTCTGGCTGAGCGGGAAGACCAGGGAGGCCGCACTCGATGCAGCGCGGGAACTCGACGAGCTGGGTTATTCGAGGTTGTGGACGTCGGGCGGATTCGGTGACGGGGTGCCTCCGATATACGGCGAGGTTCTCGCCGCGACACCGAGGCTGGGTGTCGCGAGTGGAATCGTCAGTATCTGGCACGCGGAGCCGGCCGACGCGGCGAAGACCGTCGACCGATTCGAGCGTGAACATCCCGGCCGATTCCTGCTCGGCCTGGGCGCGAGCCACGCACAGGTCGTCGACGCGGCCGAAGCGGGCCGGTACACCAAGCCCTACAGTCGCATGGTCGAGTACCTCGACGCGTTGGATGCGACCGACAGCCCGGTTCCCGCGGAGCGTCTCGCGCTGGCGGCGCTCGGCCCCCGCATGCTGACCCTGTCGGCCGAGCGGACCGCGGGCGCGCATCCGTATTTCGCTCCTGCCGAACACACCGCCCAGGCCCGGGAAATCCTCGGCGACGGTCCGCTTCTTGCGCCCGAAGTCGCTGTGGTGCTCGACGAGGACGAAGACACCGCCCGCGGAATCGCTCAGGAATACATGCGGGGGTACCTGTCGCTTCCGAACTACTCCAACAATCTCCTGCGTCTCGGCTACACCGAGGACGATGTCGCAGGAGCGGGCAGCGACCGGTTGCGTGAGGCGCTGATTCCGTCGGGCAACATCGAACGCGTCGTCGCGGGGATCGAACGGCACTACGAGGCCGGCGCCGACGAGGTCCCCATCCAGGTGCTGACAGCCGACCAGATGACTTTCCCCGCCGAGGCATACCGGGAACTCGCGGCAGCACTCATCGGCTGACTGTGAGGATGGATTCACCACCAACCGCGTGAATGCCGGCACGTTCGGCAGCTGCCGGTGGTGGGCTGAAGTCGATGGACTGCGTGCGTGACCCTTCGGCTGACTGGCCTCGTGCCTTTCTGTGGACTTGTCCGCTCGTGGTCTGTCGGCCCCGGCCCGGTGGAGCGACTGGCCTGATCAGGAGCTTGACCGGTGGTGTTCACAGCACCACCGTGTCCCGTCACAGTCCTGCCGAGACTCCCATCCGGACCGGACCCTTCGTCCCAACCGGAGCTAATGGAGGAACGCATGACCATTCTGACTGATGTCGTCGACGTCGTCATCGGCGTCGACACGCACGTCGACACCCATACCGCTGCGGCGGTCGCCGCCGGTACCGGCGCTGTTCTCGGACAGATCACCGTGACGACCACTGTCGATGGCTACCAGGATTTGGTGGACTTCGCCGACGAGCACAGCGCATTGCGAGTGTGGGCGATCGAGGGCACCGGCGGGCACGGTGCCGGCCTGACCCGCCTGCTCGAACGCCGTGAGGAACTCGTCGTCGAACTCGACCGTCCCGAGCGTGCTCAGCGTCGCCACGGCGCCAAGTCCGACCCTCTCGACGCGGTCCGTGCGGCACGGGAAGCATTGTCCCGCAAGGATGGCGGCACGCCACGATCAGGTGGTGACCGTCAAGCACTATCGGTACTGCTGGCTGCGCGCCGGTCCGCCGTCGATGCCTCGACGGTCGCGCAACGGCAGTTGTTCAGCCTCGTCATCGCCGCCCCCGAGGTACTGCGCGACACGCTCCGCGGACACAAATTACCCGAGATGATCCGTCGGGCCGCCACCGTGCGCCTACGCAAGGACTGGGACACCGAAACCACCACCACGGCGACCGTGTTGAAGACACTCGCCCGTCGTGCCCGCACTCTGCAGGCCGAAGCGGGCGACCTCGAAAAGCAGATCCTGGTCATCGTGCGGCGGTGGCGGCCGGACCTGCTCGCCCAGCTCGGCGTCGGGCCGATCGTGGCCGCCACGGTTTTGTGCGCGTGGTCGCACCCCGGCCGTATCCGGTCCGAAGCGGCGTTCGCGATGCTCGCTGGCGTCGCGCCGATTCCGGCGAACAGTGGTCAGGTCACCACACGTTATCGGCTCAACCGGCACGGCGACCGGCAGCTCAACCGGGCCCTGCACACCGTCGTGCTGTCCCGGCAACGATACGACGACGCGACCAAGGCATATACGGCCCGACGAACCGCCGAAGGAAAGACGTCCCGCGAGACCACACGCTGCCTCAAGCGATACATCGCCCGCGACTTCTACCGGCTACTCGAACACCCTCAGACCGCTTGACATCCATAGGAGCGTCCGCAGCTAGAAGGGACGGCGATCGTGTACCGCCTACGGGTGGGTTCATGAATTGGCGAAACGCCCGGGATCCCCGGCCCATAGCAGTGGTCTATATCACACTTGCGCCGTACTCTGGGTCCATGAAGCACATCACCACTGGTCCACGCGATTTGACGGTCGATGTGGGGGACACCATCGAACTGCACCTGCCGGAGAACACCTCCCGCGACTACTGCTGGTCGACGACACGGATCGGAAAGGGACTCCACCTGCGCGACATCAGGTTCGTCCCCTCGAACAATCCGTTGCCCGGCGCCGCCAGCGAACGTGTGTTCTACCTCCGTGCGAAGCGGCCGGGGACGTGGCCGCTGTCGCTGCGGATGCGTCGGCACCTGGACCTGTCCGCGGCGTTCGCAGACATGACCGTGACGGTGACCTGAGATTTCGCACATGGCGGTCGACGCACACGCCCTCCTCGACGTAGCGCTCGCAGAGGCCGAGGCAGGACTCTCCGAAGGCGGCATACCGATCGGAGCCGCACTGTTCGCCGCCGACGGCACGCTTCTCGGCCGGGGGCGCAACAGGCGTGTCCAGGACGACGATCCGACGATCCACGCAGAGACAGCGGCGTTCCGGGCGGCCGGTCGGCGCCGTGACTACACGTCGACGATCATGGTGACCACGCTGTCACCGTGCTGGTACTGCAGCGGCCTCGTCCGCCAGTTCGGCATCGGGTCCGTCATCATCGGGGAGGCGGTCACGTTCTACGGTGGCCACGATTGGCTCGCCGACAACGGGATATCGGTGACGGTGCTCGACGACCCACGATGTGTCGCGCTGATGACCCGGTTCATCGACGATTCACCACAACTGTGGGATGAGGATATCGGCATCGCGCCGGCATCCGATCACCTACGCTGAACCCGAGACAACGTGGCTGGGGGAGTTTTGTCGTCGGTGAATCGGCCGTGTGACACCGTGTGGGTGAGTGTCGCGGCACTCGTGTTGGTCTCCTGCGGCACACCGAGCGAGCGCACAGACCATCTGCCGGCCGACCAGCTGGTGTTGAGTGTCGGTTCCAGCGGCCACGGGTGGTCACCGTTCGCGGTCCAGGCGATTCACTCACCGGTGATCTCGGTCTACGGCGACGGCCGTGTGGTCTTCACCGAGAGAACCGAACGCGACACGATGGCCCCGCCGGAATACCTGGTGGTACAGGCGGATCCCGACGACGTCGCCCGATTTGCAGACGAAGTCGAGCAGCGACACCTCATCGATCTGGGCACCGATGTCGGAAGTCCCGGCGTGACCGATCAGGCGACGACCACCGTCACCTTCCACGGACGTGGCGATGCCTCCGAATTGCGTGTCTACGCGTTCGGCACGCGGTTCGAGCAGGATCTACCGACGATCGCACTCGAGAATCGTGAAGCATTGCGCGAGGTGATCTCGGACGCCAGGGAACTGGCCGAGGGCGACGCCGAACCTTTTGTGCCGGATGCCGTGCACATCTATGAACTGACGGCCGGGACCGCCCCGGACGACGATGTTCCGTTGTGGCCCGGCCCCGATCCCGCGACGTTCACGACAGACGACCCCGGGTTGCCCGGGGTGATCACCGGGGATGCCGCCGCTCTCGTCTACACCGCAGCGCGAGAGAATCCGGACGCGCGATGGCTCGTCGACGACGACGTGATGCGGCTCGTCGTCGACCCCGTCCCGTGACGATCGCCCGGTCGGAAGGATCTGGAGCCAGTCAGGCCCTAAAGCCAAGCGAAGGACCCCGGAGTCAGCGCAACGCGGCCGGAGCGTCCAGATCGGGAGCCGAGTATGTGTCGCATGCGGCGACCTGGCCGGTGTTGTATCCCGCAATGAACCACTTCTGCCGTTGCTCGGACGAACCGTGGGTCCACGCTTCCGGATTGACACGGCCGGTCGCGGCGGACTGGATCCGGTCGTCGCCTACGGCCGACGCGGCGGAGAGAGCGTCGCGGATATCGGTCTCGCTCAGCGGCGTGAGGAACGGTACGCCGGTGTTCGGGTCGGGCAACGTGTCCGCATAGTGCGCCCATACTCCGGCGTAGCAATCGGCCTGGAGTTCGGTGCGCACCGCGCCCGACTCGGGTCCGTGGGGATCGGACTGCGCGCGGCCGAGGTCACCGAGCTGGTTCTGCAGGTGGTGACCCACCTCGTGCGCAACCACGTATTCCTGGGCGAGGGGCCCGGCGCTCGAACCGAACCGGGTTACGAGCTGCTCGAAGAAACTGGTGTCGAAATATGCGGTCTGATCTGCGGGGCAGTAGAAGGGGCCGATGTCACTGGTCGCGTTACCGCAGCCGGTCGAAGTCGCTGAACTGAACAGCTCGACTTCCGGTAGCTGGTATGCGACACCGGTTTGTCTGACGAGTTCCTGCTTCCACACGGTGTCGAGAGATTCGACTGTGAAGGCGACTCGGCAGTCGACATCGGTGTTGGCGTCGGCCCCGGTTTCGCATCCTTCGAGTGTTCCGCCGGTGTTGTACTGCGCAGAGTTGTCAGGGGCGCCGGAACCGAGGAGTGATGACGGGTCGCCGCCCAGCAGGAGGGCAAGAATCAGGACGATCAGGCCACCGGCGCCACCACCGAGCGCGATCTTGCCGCCACGTCCCCCGCCGCCGACACGGACTCTGGTCGCATCCCTACGTGCGCCCTCGTTGAACGTCATCGCATCCGCCTTGTCGTCGAGTCGATCGAGCCGGACAAGTTTGGCACGGCCGATTCGGCACGTGTGTGCTCGGGCAGTTCGTGTCTTTCGTAGGATTGCAGCGACGAACCCCGTCGATGATCGTTTCGAAAGGAATTCCGTGCTGCGCACCCATCTCGCCGGCTCGTTGCGAGCCGAGCACGCCGAGCAGACCGTCACCCTCACCGGTTGGGTTGCCCGGCGCCGCGACCACGGCGGGGTCATCTTCATCGACCTGCGCGACGCCTCCGGCGTGTCCCAGGTGGTGTTCCGTGACGCAGAGGTGCTCGAGCAGGCGCACAAGCTGCGCGCCGAATACTGCGTGAAGGTCACCGGCGCCGTCGAGGTCCGGCCCGAGGGAAATCAGAACTTCGAGATCCCGACGGGGGCCGTGGAGGTCAACGCCACTGAACTCGAGGTGCTGGGCGAAGCGGCGCCGCTGCCGTTCCAGCTCGACGACCAGGCAGGCGAAGAGGCTCGGCTGAAGTACCGCTACCTGGACCTGCGACGGGAAGGGCCGGGCAAGGCCATCCGGCTTCGCAGCAAGGTCAACGCCGCGGCGCGCTCGGTGCTCGCTCATCACGAGTTCGTCGAGGTCGAGACTCCGACGCTGACTCGTTCGACTCCAGAGGGCGCTCGCGACTTCCTGGTGCCTGCCCGTCTGCAGCCCGGCAACTTCTATGCGCTGCCGCAGTCGCCGCAGCTGTTCAAGCAGCTGCTCATGGCAGGCGGTATCGAACGGTACTACCAGATCGCACGTTGCTACCGCGACGAGGATTTCCGCGCCGATCGGCAGCCGGAGTTCACCCAGCTCGACATCGAGATGGCGTTCGTGAACCAGGACGATGTGATCCTGCTCGCCGAAGAGGTGCTGCATTCGCTGTGGCGTCTGGTCGGATACGAGCTCGAGACGCCGATCCCGCGCATGACCTATGCCGACGCCATGCGACGTTTCGGCAGCGACAAGCCCGACCTGCGCTTCGACATCGAACTCGTCGAGTGCAAGGACTTCTTCAAGGACACCACCTTCCGCGTCTTCCAGGCGGAGTACGTCGGCGCGGTCGTCATGCCCGGTGGCGGCTCGCAGCCGCGTCGCCAGCTCGACGCTTGGCAGGAATGGGCCAAGCAGCGCGGCGCCAAGGGCCTCGCTTACGTGCTGGTGGGGGAGGACGGCGAGCTCACCGGTCCCGTCGCGAAGAACCTCACCGACACCGAGCGGGCCGGGTTGGCCGCGCATGTGGGAGCCGAGCCCGGCGACTGCATCTTCTTCGCTGCAGGTGCGACGAAGCCGATGCGTGCCCTGCTGGGTGCAGCGCGCGGCGAGATCGCCCGCAAGCTCGACCTCATCGACCCGAATGCGTGGGCGTTCGTGTGGATCGTCGACGCCCCGATGTTCGAGCCTGCTGCCGATGCGACCGCGTCCGGCGACGTGGCTCTCGGTTCGTCGGCGTGGACGGCTGTGCACCATGCGTTCACCTCGCCCAAACCCGAGTTCCTCGACACGTTCGACACCGATCCGGGCTCTGCGCTGGCCTATGCCTACGACATCGTCTGCAACGGCAACGAGATCGGTGGCGGCTCGATCCGTATCCACCGGCCCGATCTTCAGGAACGTGTGTTCAAGGTGATGGGCATTCCTGCGGACGAAGCGAACGAGAAGTTCGGCTTCCTGCTCGAGGCATTCAAGTATGGTGCGCCGCCGCACGGCGGTATCGCGTTCGGCTGGGACCGGATCACCGCGTTGCTCGCGGGTGTCGACTCGATCCGCGAGGTCATTGCATTCCCCAAGTCGGGTGGGGGAGTCGACCCGCTCACCGACGCGCCCGGCCCGATCAGCGAGGCGCAGCGGAAGGAGTCCGGCATGGACTTCGAGCCCGAGGACGTGAAGGACGTGGCGCCGGCCGCGCAGTAGGTCCAATACCACCGGCGGGGCGCGTTCACCTACCACGTCGACGCCGAGAGCGGCCAGGTCGACATGGCCGAGGTCGAGCGGCTCGCCAAGGAGTCCCGCCCGAAGCTGATCGTGGCCGGCTGGTCGGCCTACCCGCGCCAGCTGGACTTCGCCGCCTTCCGCCGCATCGCGGACGAGGTCGGCGCGTACCTGATGGTGGACATGGCGCACTTCGCCGGGCT
>NZ_JBHWWZ010000074.1:0-18350 GCF_042730275.1 Rhodococcus sp. NPDC060086 | reverse complement strand
GGTGGCCGACTATCTTGGGACCCACTTGTTGGTTTTGGCGGTGGCCGGCGACCCCCCCCTTGGCGGGTTCCTAATCGGGGGGGGGGCCTCGCGTGGTGATCGCGAGGCCCGCCGTCGGGATGGACCGGGAGTCTCTGCAGCCCTCAGGACTCCGGCGCGGTCCGGTGTTGCACGTCTTCCACTATAGGGAAGGCTGACCTAATCCCACAAGACCTCGGACCGGATGTCCTGCCGCCACGAAGGCGTCGAGCAACTGTTGGCCGCGCCGCGCCGCGGTGCGACGGGAGGCGCCGCCGAGTACGGGGAGCTGCGATGCGCCGGTGACGACCGCGCGCCCGACCATCGCCCAGAACCGGGCGCCGTCGAGCGGAGCGCATCGCTGCACCGCCTCGTGCACCGCGGTCAGGGCGGTCACGGCGCGGTGGGCGGTCCACACCGCCATGGCCTCCTCGCACGGCAGCACCACGACCCCACGACCGGCGGCGGCGCGGTCGCCGGGAAGCACGCGCAGGGTGTCGTCGGCGACGCCAGCCCAGTCGATGCATCCGTCGCTGTCCTGATGCAGCCAGAGGTTGTCGAGGCCGGGATCCCACACGCGCCCTTCGAGGGCGAGGGGGGCGAGCACCCGGCCGACGACGGCATGGATGAGCGCGGCGGCGACCTGCTCTGCGGCGATACGTGGTTCGTCGACGTCTTCGAGGGAGCGTCGATAGAGCAGTTCGATGCGCTCGGTGCGTTCGGAACTGCCGAGGCTCCACCAGCGGCGCTTGGGTTCTTCGTCGATACAGGCCACGGCGTAGACACGGGGCGATCCCGCGGCGAGTGCCCGCAGTCGAGTGCGGGTGTCTTCGAATGCGCGGACGCTCCGGTCGTCGAACATGGGGACCGGAGCGGTGGTGGTCGGTGGCAGCAGCAGAGTCGTCATCCGACACCTCTCTTGTCGACGGGCACCCAGCGGGTTGCTTAGGTAAGGCTAACCATTACATCTGGGGTGGGGGTCGCGCAACCCGCCACACCGAAACAGCGACCGACGACCCTCGCCGACAAGCACCACCCGGTGACAGACCGAAATAGGATTCCGTAACCTAACTCCAGACCCACCCGAGAACGCCGTCACGAGGAGCGCCCCACGCACGTGGCCACCATTCGACCCACTTCCACCGAACTCTCGGCCACCGAACCCACGGCCGCCGAGTTCACCGGCCCGCCCACCACGGCCCGCCGCCTCGTCGCGGAGCTACTGGACCTCGCCCTCCTCGCCATCCCCCTCGCCATCGGCGCGCTACTCGTCGACACCCTCGCCGACGCCAACGGAGGCGGACAAACCGACCGCGTCGTCTTCGGTGCCGCCGCCCTGGTCGCCACCATCGGGGTGCTGCTGTGGAACCGCGGCCACCGCGAAGGCCGCACCGGCGCGAGCCTCGGCAAGACCTGGACCGACCTGATCACCCGCGACCCGGACACCGGCGCTCCCATCGGCACCCGCCGCGCCCTGCTGCGCCGCCGCACCGAGGTCGTCATGGCCCGCACTGCCGCCGACGACGGCTTCACGCCGCTGCCCGCGGACACCAGCGTCGCCGGAATCCGCCGCAAACGACTCCTCGGGCTCCTCACACTCGCCGTGATACTCGTCCTGGTCCTCCTCGCCAGCGTCGCCATCGGTGCCCGTCCGATGACCTTCCCCGAGGTGTTTCACGCGCTGTTCGTCAACGACGGCTCCGAAACCGATGTGATCATCCACTCCCTGCGCATCCCCCGCACCCTGCTCGGCCTGCTCGTCGGCATCGCCCTCGGTGTCGCCGGTGCCCTCATCCAAGGCCACACCCGCAACCCCCTCGCCGACGCCGGGCTCCTCGGCATCAACGCCGGCGCTGCGCTGTTCGTGGTCCTCTCGATCTACCTGCTGGGCACCAGCAGCCCCGCCGAATACCTGTGGTTCGCGTTCGCGGGATCCCTGTTCGCCAGCGTCGTCGTGTTCGGATTCTCTTCGATCGGCAACGGCAGCTCGAGCCCCCTGAGCCTGGCCCTCGCCGGCGCCGCCGTCGCCTTCTTCCTCCAGGCCATGATCCAAACCGTCGTCCTGCTCGACCAGACCAGCCTCGACGGCTACCGCTTCTGGGTCGTCGGCTCCGTCGCCGGCCGCGGCATGGACGTGCTCTGGCAGGTCCTCCCCTTCATCGTCGTCGGCCTCGTGATCGCCCTCGCCGGCACACCCGGACTCAACGTGCTCAGCCTCGGCGAGGACGTCGCCCGCTCCCTCGGCACCAACGTCGTACTCACCCGCGTCATCGGCATTGCCGTGATCACCATCCTCACCGGCGCCGCCACCGCCGCGTGCGGCCCCATCGCGTTCGTCGGCCTCATCGTTCCGCACATCGCCCGCGCCATCACCGGCCCCGACTATCGCTGGCTCGTTCCCTACGCGGGCCTACTCGGCGGTGTGCTGCTCGTCCTCGCCGACGTCATCGGCCGCATCGTGGTGCGCCCCGGCGAACTGCAGGTCGGCATCGTGCTCGCCCTGGTCGGCGCCCCGTTCTTCATTGCCCTCGTCCGCCGCCGGAAGCTGGTGTCGCTGTGACCGACCTGACGAAAATCGACCCGGCGACGACCCCACCCGCCCCGGACGGGGCCCCACACCGCCGGCGTATCCCCATCCAGGCCTCCACCGCCGTGCCCGCCCGCCCCGCCTTCCGCATCGGCCGCTTCTCGGTCGTGTGGCGCGGCCGTCAAGTACTCGTATGCGTCCTGCTCGCTGTCGCCGCGTTCCTGCTCCTGTGCATCGGACTCGGCCGCGGCGACTACCCGATGTCCGTCCCCCAGGTCATCGAGGTGCTCATCGGCGGCGGCGAACGCCTCGACCGGTTCATCGTGTTCGACCTACGGCTCCCCCGCGGCATCGGCGCGCTCGTGGTCGGCGCCTCCCTCGCCGTCTCCGGCGCCATCACCCAGTCCCTCTCCCGCAACGCCCTGGCCAGCCCCGACATCCTCGGCATCACCGCAGGCGCCAGTGCCGCCGCCGTCGCCCTGATCGTCGTCACCAGCGGCGGCACCATCGTCGGGCTCCTCGCCGCACTCGGCCTGCCGCTGGCAGCACTCGTCGGTGGCCTGCTCACCGCCTCCGTCCTCTACCTCCTCGCCTGGAAGAACGGCGTCGACGGATTCCGGCTCGTCCTGATCGGCATCGGCGCGAACGCCATGCTGATCGCCCTGACCAACTGGATGCTCGTCACCGCCGACATCAACGACGTCTCCCGCGCCCAGGTCTGGCTCACCGGCTCCCTCAACGGCATCAGCTGGAACCAGGTCATCCCCGCCGGAATCGCCCTCGCCGTCATCGGCACCTGGACGATCATCGCCGCGTTCACCATCGGCGCCCTGCGGCTCGGCGACGACACCGCCCGCTCCCTCGGCATTCGACTGCAGTCCCAACAGGGCATGCTGCTCATCGCCGCATGCGCCCTCGCCGCCATCGCCACCGCCGCCGCAGGCCCGATCGGCTTCGTCGCGCTCGCCGCACCCCAAGTCGCGATGAGACTCGTGCGCTCGGCAGGCCCACCGATCATCGCCTCCGCGTTGACCGGCGCCGCACTCGTCGTCGGCGCCGACATCATCGCCCGCACCATCCTGCCGGTCGCCCTCCCGGTCGGCCTGGTGACCTCCGCACTCGGCGGCCCGTTCCTGCTGTATCTGCTCGTGCGATCCAACCGGAAGGTTTCAGTGTGACCGACATCCAGCCCCTCGACACGCACTCAGCCGATGCGGACACCACCATGGCCGCCCGACTCGTCGCCGAACACCTCGAACTCGGCTACGGAGACCGCCTCATCGTCGACGACCTCGACCTCGAAATCCCCACCGGCGTGATCACCACCATCATCGGACCCAACGGCTGCGGAAAATCCACGCTGCTGCGCTCACTGAGCCGGTTGCTCAAACCCCGCGCCGGGCACGTCCTGCTCGACGGCCACCAGATCACCAAAATGCGCACCCGCGACGTCGCCCGCGTCCTCGGCATGCTCCCCCAGGCACCCGTCGCCCCCGAAGGCCTCACCGTCGCCGACCTCGTCGCCCGTGGCCGCCACCCCCACCAGACCTTTATGCGGCAATGGTCCGGCGACGACGAAGACGTCGTCTCCACCGCACTGGCCCGCACCGGCATCGCCGACCTCGCCGACCGCCCCGTCGACGAACTCTCCGGCGGCCAACGTCAACGCGCCTGGATCTCCATGGCCCTCGCGCAGGGCACCGACATCCTGCTGCTCGACGAACCCACCACCTACCTCGACCTCGCACACTCCATCGAAGTACTCGACCTCGTCGACCAACTCCACAGCGAACTCGGCCGCACCGTGGTGATGGTCCTGCACGACCTCAACCTCGCCGTCCGCTACAGCGACCACCTCGTCGTCATGCGCGACGGCAAGGTCATCGCCTCCGGCCCCCCGACCGAGGTCATCTCCGTCGAACTGCTCCGCGACGTCTTCGGACTCGACGCCTCCGTCATCGGCGACCCGGTCTCCGGCCGCCCCCTGATCGTGCCCATCGGCACCCGACACGTCTACGGCACCGTCGGCGGCGACACCCCACCCCAAAACCTACGACCCTAGGTAGTACGCACAAATGTCGGAGACTACGTAGAATCACCCTATGGCAGCACTAGGCGAACTCGAGCGAGCAGTGATGGACCACCTGTGGTCGTCCACCGAACCCCAGACCGTGCGACAGGTCCACGAAGGCCTCTCCACCCGACGCTCCCTCGCATACACCACCGTCATGACCGTCCTTCAACGCCTCGCGAAGAAGAACCTCGTCATCCAGCAACGCGACGACCGCGCCCACCGCTACCTCCCCGTACACGGCCACGACGAACTCGTCGCCGGCCTCATGGTCGACGCCCTCGACCAGGCCGACGAAACCGCCGGACGCACCGCCGCACTCGTCCACTTCGTCGGCCGCGTCGGCGCCGACGAAGCCGCCGCCCTGCGCGCCGCACTGGCCGAACTCGAAGCCCAACACAGCACCGACCGACCCACCGGAAAAGTGAGCTGACAGACTCGACTCCATGAATGCGACCACAGCGCTCGTATTCGGCACACTTGCGCTTCTCCTCGCCGGCCCCGTGCCCGGGCTCCTCGCCCGCGCCACCTGGCCGCACCGCAACCCACGCGCGGCGCTCGTACTGTGGCAGGCCATCGCACTGGCCGCCGTCCTGTCCGCGTTCAGCTCCGGCCTGGCCATCGCCAGCCGACTGCTGGTCCCCGGCGACGACGGCCGACCCACCACCGGCCCCCTCGAGGAGATCGACGCACTCGGACTGCCCCTGTGGCTGACCTACATCACCGTCTTCATGCTCACCCTGCTCATCGGCGGACGCCTGATCTACTCGATCCTGCACGTCGCTGTCCGCACCCGCCGCCGCCGCTCCCGGCACCGCATGCTCGTCGACCTCCTCGACCGCCGCGACAACATCTCCGCCGTCCGCACCCTCCCCCACGTACGGATCCTCGACAGCACCGACCCCATCGCCTACTGCCTGCCCGGAATCCGGCACCGCGTCGTCCTGTCCGAAGGCACCCTCGACAACCTCACCGACGACGAACTGCGCGCCGTCCTGCGCCACGAACACTCCCACCTGCGCGCCCGCCACGACCTCATCCTCGAAGCATTCACCGCCGTGTACGAAGCCTTCCCCCGCTGGGTCCGCTCCGGGTCGGCACTCGGCTCCGTGCAACTGCTCGTCGAAATGCTCGCCGACGACTCCGCCGCCCGCGTCACCGGCCCCACCCCCCTGGCCCGAGCCCTCATCACCTGCGCCGGCGCCCACGCCCCCACCGGCGCCCTCGCCGTCGGCGGACCCTCCACCCTGCTACGAGTACAGCGCCTCGCAGATCCCGGCCCCGACCTCACCATCTCCGCATGCGCCTACATCGCTGCCGCCGCGATCCTCGTCGTCCCCACCGTCGCCGTCGCCGTCCCCTGGCTGACCGAGCTCACCCGACTCTTCACCCACTGACACGCCCCGTACTTCCATTCGATTTCGATCACGCCCCCTTTCGGGGGAAGCTGTACCCCATGACCGACGAACACACCGAGACCCCCCTCGCCCAGATCGGCGTGACCGGCCTGGCCGTCATGGGGTCCAACATCGCCCGGAACTTCGCCCGCCACGGCTACACCGTCGCCCTGCACAACCGCAGCATCGCCAAAACCGACGCCCTGCTCGCCGAACACAGCAGCGACGGCACCTTCGTGCGCACCGAAACCATCGACGAGTTCGTCGGCGCACTCGAAAAGCCCCGCCGCGTCCTGATCATGGTCAAAGCCGGCGACGCCACCGACGCCGTCATCGACGAACTCGCCGACGCCATGGAACCCGGCGACATCATCATCGACGGCGGCAACGCCCTCTACACCGACACCATCCGCCGCGAAGCCGCCCTGCGCGAACGCGGACTGCACTTCGTCGGCGCCGGCATCTCCGGCGGCGAAGAAGGCGCCCTCAACGGACCGTCCATCATGCCCGGCGGCCCCGCCGAGTCCTACACCGCACTCGGCCCCCTCCTCGAAGCCGTCTCCGCCAAAGTCGACGGCACCCCCTGCTGCACCCACGTCGGCCCCGACGGCGCCGGACACTTCGTCAAGATGGTGCACAACGGCATCGAATACGCCGACATGCAACTCATCGGCGAGGCATACCACCTGCTGCGCGACGCGCTCGGCTACGGCGCCGCCGACATCGCCGACGTCTTCGCCGACTGGAACACCGGCACCCTCGAGTCGTACCTCATCGAAATCACCGCCGAGGTACTGCGCCAAACCGACGCCACCACCGGACAACCCCTCGTCGACGTCATCGTCGACGCCGCCGAACAGAAAGGCACCGGCCGCTGGACCGTCAAGGCCGCCCTCGACCTCGGCATCCCCGTCACCGGCATCGCCGAAGCCGTGTTCGCCCGCGCCCTGTCCGGCTCACGCACCCAACGCGCCGCAGCCCGCGACCTGACCTCCGGTGCCCTCGGCGCCGCCCCCACCGACACCGCACAATTCACCGAAGACATCCGCGCCGCCCTCTACGCCTCGAAGATCGTCGCCTACGCCCAGGGCTTCGACCAGATCGCCGCAGGCAGCTCCGAATACGGCTGGAACATCGACCGCGCCGCCATGGCCACCATCTGGCGTGGCGGCTGCATCATCCGCGCCCAGTTCCTCAACCGCATCAAAGAGGCCTACGACGCGGACCCCGAACTGCCCAGCCTGATCCTCGCCCCGTACTTCCGCGACGCCATCGAAGCCGGCATCGACAGCTGGCGGCGCGTCGTGGTCACCGCCACCACCCTCGGCATCCCCATCCCCGCCTTCGGCTCATCCCTGTCGTACTACGACGGGCTGCGCGCCGAACGCCTACCCGCGGCACTGACACAGGGCCAACGCGACTACTTCGGCGCACACACCTACGAGCGCACCGACAAGCCCGGCAAGTTCCACACCCTGTGGAGCGGCGACCACAGCGAAGTCCAGGCCTGAACGACCCGCCGACCACATGACCGGCACCACGGCAGCATCCGTGGCGTGCGCGCTCGCCGCCGCGGTGCTGGTCGCCGTCAGCATGGTCGCCCAGCAACGCTCCGCCGCCGCCGTCCCCACCACCGGCCCACTCGTGGGCAACCTCGTCCGCAACCCCCGCTGGTGGGCGGCACTGGCCGTGGACGGCGGCGGCTACGCCCTGCAGGTCCTCGCGCTCGCGCTCGGCACCGTCCTGATCGTGCAACCCCTGCTCGTCTCGTCGCTGCTCTTCGCGATCCCCATCTCCGCCTACCTCACCGGACAACGCCCCGACCGACGCACCCTGCTACTCGCCGGGGCACTGTGTATCGCACTGGCGGTGTTCCTGGTCGCCGGCAACCCCACAGCAGGCACCATCGACGCCACCGCCACCCGATGGGCACTGCCACTGTGCATCGTCGGTGCACTCGCCGCTGCCGCAACCGCACTCGGTCTCGCTCCCGGCCCGCCGGTGCGCCGTGCCATGCTGCTCGGCACCGCCGCCGGCATCCTCTACGGAGTCGCCGCCGCATTCACCAAACACGTCACCGACCTGGCCGAACACGGCCTGCCCACCCTGCTCGGCTCGTGGCAGACCTGGGCCGTGATTGCCGCCGGGCTCACCGGCATGTATCTGCAGCAACGCGCCTTCCAGGCCGGCCCACTGACCGCCTCCCTGCCCACCCTGACCATCGCCGAACCCCTCGCCGCCGTCTTCCTCGGCATGACAGTGCTCGGCGAACACCTCGACACCGACGGCATCGGCCTCACCGTCACCATCACCGCAGTCGCGGTGATAGCCGTGACCACCCTCGCGCTCGCCCACACCGTCACTACACCGCCGCCACCCACGGAGACGGCCCAGCCCACGGAGACGGCCCAGCCCTGATCAGGCTCCCGACCGCGACAACACCGCAACCAGGAAATCCGAATCGTCGGTGAACGGACGCACATCCCACGTCGACAACAACAACTCCGGCGTGAGCCCACCGGCCGCAGCATCCGCAAGGAACTCGGCGAAGTCGTAATCGCGACCCGCACCGAACCCGACCACCGCACGCCCCGCAGGCGCCAGATGCCGCGCGAACCCGGCCAACGTCGCCCGCCGCGTCGCCGGCGCCAAAAACGTCATCACATTGCCCGCACACACGATCGCGTCGAACTCCGCCGCCACACCACGACTCGGCAGATCCAACTCGGCGAGATCTCCGACCAGCCAGGTCGGCCCCGGATGATCCTCCTCCGCCGCCGCCACCAGCACCGGATCGACATCGACCCCCACCACCACGTGCCCCACCCCGTGCAGATAGCCACCCAACCGGCCCGGCCCACACCCCGCATCGAGCACCCGCGCACCCCGCCCCAGCATCGCGTCGATCAACCGGGCCTCACCGACGATGTCCTGCCCCTGCGCCGCCATCGTCCGGAAACGCTCGACATACCAACTCGAATGCGACGGATCCGCCTCGGCGATGTCCTCCCACTGACTTCGGATGCGCTCGGACAAAGTCCCACCTCCTCGATCGGGCCCACCGATGTGCGCCGCGTACAGCCCACCCTAAGCACCTCGAGGCACCACAATCGACAACCCGCCCCACAGCACCACACGACAACCTGCGACGCGCCGAATTAGAATGGACACTTTCACCACACCGTCCGGGAGGACTCACACCCGCCCCGGATTCGACGAGAGGAACTCGGTGCCCGCGGCACCCACCAGCATGCACCCGGCCGACGACGGCGCAACCACCACACAGGAGCGACCCTGATGTCCGTCGCTCTGTCCGTCCTCAGCCTCCTCGGCTTCGTCGCACTCACCGCAGGCACCGCCCTGTTCGTCGCCGCCGAATTCTCCCTGACCGCCCTCGAACGCAGCACCGTCGACGCACACGCCCGTACCGGTGACCGCCGCGCCCGCCAGGTACAGCACGCCCACAGCACCCTGTCGTTCCAACTCTCCGGCGCCCAACTCGGCATCACCATCACCACCCTGATCACCGGCTACCTCGCCGAACCGGTCCTCGCCCGCTTCATCCACCCCCTGCTCGACAGGCTCGGACTGTCCGAGACCACCGCGAGCACCGTGTCCCTGATCGTCGCGCTCGTCATCGCCACCTCGTTCTCCATGATCTTCGGTGAACTCGTCCCGAAGAACATCGCCATCTCCCGGCCTCTGGCCACCGCCCGCGCTACCGCCGGACTCCAAGCCGGCTTCTCCCTGGTCTTCCGCTGGGCCATTCACGGCCTCAACAACGCCGCCAACCACATTGTGCGGCGCGTCGGCATCGAACCCGCCGAGGAACTCCGCTCGGCGCGCTCTCCACAAGAACTCGGCTCCCTCGTGCGCGCCTCCGCCCAAAGCGGAGTTCTCGACGAATCCACCGCCCGACTCGTCGACCGTTCCCTCCGCTTCGGTGCACGCACCGCCGAAGACCTCATGACCCCGCGCATGACCATCGAATCCCTCGACCGCCGGGACACGGTCCTCGACCTGATCGAACTGTCCTCCCGCACCGGATACTCCCGGTTCCCGGTCATCGACTCCGACCTCGACTCCACCCTCGGCGTCGTCCACATCAAACACGCGTTCACCGTCGCCGCCGACCGGCGCGGCACCACCGCGGTCCAGAACCTCGTCCGGAAAGTGCCGGTCGTGCCGTCGACCCTCGACGGTGACACCGTCATGGAGCGGGTCCGCGCCGACGGAATGCAGGTCGCCCTCGTCGCCGACGAATACGGCGGTACCGCCGGGATCGTCACGATGGAAGACCTCATCGAGGAAATCATCGGCGACGTCCACGACGAGCACGACCAACCACAACCCGAGGCACACCCACTCGACAACGGCTGGTCGTGCTCCGGGCTCCTGCGCATCGACGAGGTCGAACGCCTCACCGGCTACCTCGCGCCCGACGGCGACTACGAGACGATCGGCGGGCTCATCCTCACCGAACTCGGTCGCATCCCCGAGATCCACGACGAGATCCCGCTCCCGGCCCGCGACACCGCCCCGTGGCGCGCCCGGGTCCTCGAGATGGACGGTCACCGCATCGACCGGCTCCTGTTGACGCCCACCGAGCCCGAACGAAACAGTCCCGACCACGATCATGAGCACACCGAACAGGAGCAGCCGTGAACGACCTGCTCGGGGCCGCTCTGACCGTATTACTCCTCGCCGGCAACGCTTTCTTCGTCGGCGCCGAATTCTCCCTCATCACCGCCCGCCGCGACCGACTCGAAGCGCTCGACACCCAAGGCAAGAAACGGGCCCGCACCGTCATCGCCGCCGGTGAACACCTCTCGCTGATGCTCGCCGGCTCCCAACTCGGCATCACGATCTGCTCGATCCTGCTCGGCCGGGTCGGCGAACCCGCCATCGCGCATCTCATCGAGGCGCCGCTCCACCTCATCGGCCTACCCGACCAGCTGCTGCACCCCATCGCGTTCACCATCTCGATCGCGCTCGTGGTGACCCTGCACATCCTGCTCGGCGAGATGGTGCCCAAGAACATCGCCATCGCCGGCCCCGAACGCACCGCTATGATCCTCGTCCCCGTCCACCTGCTGTTCATGCGACCGGCCCGCCCCCTGATCGCCTTCTACAACTGGTGCGCCAACATCACGTTGCGCGTGATGCGCGTCGAACCCAAGGACGAACTCGACGTCACCGTCACCGCCGTCGAACTGACCGAGATGATCGGCGAATCCCGCTCCGAAGGCCTGATCGACGAAGAAGAACACCGCCGTCTCACCCAGGCACTGAACACCGGTGGACGCACCGTCACCGACGTCCTGATCGCGATCAGCGACGTGCGCACCGTGCCCGTCACCGCAACCGGCGTCACGCTCGGTGCCATCGAACACGCCGTCACCTCGACCGGGTTCTCGCGCTACCCCACCCGCACCTCCACCGGCGACTACACAGGATACCTCCATGTCAAGGACGTCCTCGACCTCGTCCACGACCAGACCGCGGGCCCCGGCACGGTGATCCCACCCGACACCATCCGACCCCTTCCCTCACTCTCCGTCGACACCCCGCTCGACGACGCCCTGTCCCGATTGCGACGCACCCGCTCCCATCTCGGTGGCATCGTCGACAACACCGGAGCGACGCTGGGCATCGTCGCGCTCGAAGACCTCGTCGAAGAATTCGTCGGCACTGTCCGCGATGCCACCCACCGCATCACCGACCCCACCCCCGGACACCGCACAGGAGAACCACCCCAGTGACCGAGGCCCCGACCGCGCGCCGCGACGTGATCCTCACCGCACACGAATGGACCGCGCGCCGCGACCACCACCGCCACCAGGCCGACGAACTGCTCGCCGGCCACCTGCGACGGCGCGCGGCGCAGCAGACGCACCCGGTCCACGACTTCCTGTTCACCTACTACAGCCACCGGCCGGCACAGCTGCGCCGGTGGCACCCCGGATTCGGCACCGTTCTTCTGGGCGCAGGTCGCGAGTATCGCGACAATCCCGCGTACGAGCGGGTCGTCGTCGACGGCACGCCCGGGGTTCGCGTGAGCTCCGACACCCTCGACCGTCGGTTCGCGATGGTCGAGTTCGTGGCCGAACTCCTGACGCGAACCCGAGCGCGACCTGCCCAGCTCGGCTGTTTCGGACTGCACGAATGGGCCATGGTGTACCGCACGAGCAGTGACGATGTCCGGCATTCGGCGGTGCCGCTGCGGCTCGGCCATGCCGGAACCGATGCAGTGGTGGAATCAATGCAGTTACGCTGCAGCCATTACGACGCCTATCGGTTCTTCACGCCGGAGGCGGCACCTCGCAATATCGAACCGCTGACCCGCGACGACCAACTCGACCGCGAGCAGCCCGGATGCCTGCACGCAGGCATGGACCTCTACAAGTGGTGCTACAAGCTCTCACCCCTGGTCGATTCGGAACTGCTGCTGCGCTGCTTCCAGCACGCGGCCGCGACGCGCGAACTCGACATGCGAGCGAGCCCGTATGATCTGATCGACTACGGCTACTCGCCCATCACGATCGAGACTGCCGCCGGACGCGCACAGTACGTCCGCGAGCAGTCGGCGCTCACCTCTCGCGCCGCGGACCTGAGACAGGACCTGCTCGAACGATGCTCCGCCCTGCGCGCGCGCCCAACCGAGGTACGCCTCTAGCTACCGGCGGGTAACATAATTGGTGAATTTTCGTGCGGCTCCCGGAACGCAACACCACCGGGCGCACAGCAACCGGAAAGAGTGAGGGTAATGACTGAACGCGTGACCGTCGGCGGACTGCAGATCGCCAAGGTGCTCTACGACTTCGTCAACAATGAGGCGCTTCCCGGCACCGGACTGGACGCGGCCGCGTTCTGGGCCGGCGCCGACAAGATCGTCGAAGAGCTCGCACCCAAAAACCGTGCGCTGCTCGCCAAGCGCGACGACCTCCAGACCCAGATCGACACCTGGCACCGCGACCGCGCCGGAGCGCTGCACGACGCGGCCTCCTACAAGGCGTTCCTCGAGGAAATCGGCTACCTCGTCCCCGTCCCCGCCCCCTTCCAGGTCACCACCTCCGGCGTCGACACCGAGATCACCTCCACCCCGGGCCCGCAGCTCGTCGTGCCGATCCTCAACGCCCGCTTCGCGCTCAACGCCTCCAACGCCCGCTGGGGCTCGCTCTACGACGCCCTGTACGGCACCGACGCCATCTCCGAGGACGGCGGCGCCGAGAAGACCGCCGGCTACAACAAGGTCCGCGGCGACAAGGTCATCGCCTGGGCCCGCGACTTCCTCGACAAAGCCGCGCCCCTGCAGTCCGGCAGTCACTCCGACTCGACGAACTACGCCATCGACGGCACCGAACTGAAGGTCACGCTCGCCGACGGCACCGTCACCGGTCTCGCCGACGCCGACGAACTCGTCGGCTACCTCGGCGACAAGAACGCCCCCACCTCCGTGCTGCTGCGCAACAACGGCCTGCATATCGAGATCCAGATCGACGCCGCCTCCCCCATCGGTAGCACCGACGCCGCCGGAGTCAAGGACGTCGTCCTCGAATCCGCCGTCACCACGATCATGGACTTCGAGGACTCCGTCGCCGCAGTCGACGCCGACGACAAGACCCTCGGATACCGCAACTGGCTCGGCCTCAACCGCGGCGACCTGACCGAGTCGTTCGACAAGGGCGGCAAGACCCTGACCCGTACGCTCAACGACAACCGGGTCTACACCGCACTCGACGGCAGCAACCTCGAACTGCACGGCCGGTCCCTGTTGTTCGTCCGCAACGTCGGTCACCTCATGACCACCCCCGCCATCCTCGACGCCGACGGCAACGAGATCCCCGAGGGCATCCTCGACGCGCTGATCACCAGCCTGTGTGCCGTCCACGGTCTGCACACCGACGACGCACACGGCGCCCTCGCCAACAGCCGCACCGGATCGATCTACATCGTCAAGCCCAAGCAGCACGGCCCCGAGGAATCCGCCTTCACCACCGAGCTGTTCGGCCGCGTCGAAGAGATCCTCGACCTGCCTGCCAACACCATCAAGGTCGGCATCATGGATGAGGAACGACGCACCACCGTCAACCTCGCCGCCTGCATCGAAGCCGCCTCCGAACGTGTGGTGTTCATCAACACCGGCTTCCTCGACCGCACCGGCGACGAAATCCACACCTCCATGGAAGCCGGCGCCGTTGTGCGCAAGGCCGCCATGAAGCAGCAGAAGTGGATCAGCGCCTACGAAGACTGGAACGTCGACACCGGGCTCGCCACCGGCTTGCAGGGCAAGGCCCAGATCGGCAAGGGCATGTGGGCCATGACCGACCTCATGGCGGACATGCTCGTGCAGAAGATCGGCCAGCCCAAGGCAGGCGCCAACACCGCGTGGGTGCCGTCCCCCACCGGCGCGACGCTGCACGCCACTCACTATCACGAGGTCGACGTCGTCGCGGTCCAGGAAGAACTGAAGGGCAAGACCCGCGCCACCGTCGACGACATCCTCACCATCCCGCTTGCCGAGAACACCGACTGGTCCGACGCCGAGAAGCGTGAAGAACTCGACAACAATTGCCAGTCCATCCTCGGTTACGTTGTCCGCTGGATCGATGCGGGTGTCGGCTGCTCCAAGGTGCCCGACATCCACGACATCGCGCTCATGGAAGACCGCGCCACCCTGCGGATCTCGAGCCAGCTCCTCGCGAACTGGATCCGCCACGGCATCGTCACGGCCGACGACGTCGTCGCGTCCCTCGAACGCATGGCACCGGTCGTCGACCGCCAGAACGAAGGCGACGCCACCTACCGGAACATGGCACCGAACTTCGACACCAATATCGCCTTCCAGGCCGCCAAGGAACTGATCCTCGAAGGCACCACGCAGCCCAGCGGCTACACCGAGCCGATCCTGCACCGCCGCCGCCGCGAGTACAAGGCCGCCAACGCCTGACCTCCGACAACAAGCTGCACCTGAGACGATGGGCCCCGATCCAGTGGATCGGGGCCCATCGCCGCACCACCCGACAGCGCACCGCACCGCCATACATCGCGCAGTCACTAGACTGCTGAGGCCCGACAACAACGAAACGAGGCGAAAAACAAAGTGGCTCGACATCGCGGATCCGGCGGAACACGTGGCGTCAGCACAACCCTCATCGTTGCCCTGGTCGTCGTCGTCCTGTTGGTCCTCGGCGTCCTCGGCTGGCTTCAACTTCGCGACCGAATCGACGACCAGGCCACCGAAGCCGCCGGCACCTGCGTCGAAGGCGACGCCGAACTCCACATCGCCGCCGACCCACTCATCGCCCCCACCCTCACCGACCTCGCCGCCACATGGAACACCGACGTCGCGCCCGTGATCCGCGACTACTGCATCACAGCGCACGTCACCGCCACCGAATCCACACCCACAGCGACCGCTCTCGGCGCCGAGAGCCCCTGGAACCCCGAACTCGGCCCCGAACCCGCCCTCTGGGTGCCCGTCGACACCCGCGCCGCCGACCGCGCGGGAACGAGCGCGAGCGGACAACGTCGATCCCTCGCCACTTCCCCGATCGTTCTCGCCGCACCGACCGCTCTCCGCAACGGACTCAGCGCTGCCGGGGTCGAATGGCGCGACCTACCGTCCCTGCAAGCCACTCCCGGATCCCTCAGCACCCTCGGCCTCATGCCCTGGGAATCTCTGCGTATGGCCCTACCCACCGGAGCGCGCAGCGATGCCACCGTGCCCGCACTCGAAGCACTCGCCGCCGCCTCGACCACCGGCACAGGACCACTGACCCTGGACGAAGCCGACTCCCCCGACGTCGTGACCGCCACGACCGAACTAGCGCTCGGCGCCGACGCACTCGATATCGCCGCCGGCCCCGCCACAGCCGATGCACTCACGGCCCTGGCCGCGAACTCCACCCCCGAGTCCCCGATCCACGCGGTCCCCGTGACAGAGAAGCAACTGTACGACGCCGTCACCGACGGAACCGCCGACGGCATCGCCGGGTTCCTTCCCGCAGGAGCCACACCGATTGCAGATTTTCCCGCGGTGGTCCTCAGCACGCCCTGGGTGGACGAAACCTTGTCTCGAGCAGCCGGCCAGTTCATCGACTACGTGCGCAACCCCGACCAGGCGCAGAATTTCCTCGACGACGGATTCCGCAGCGAAGACGGCGATTCCCCCGATACCTCGGACTCCGATGCCGCCACCTTCACATACCCCCCGGTCACGAGCGTCCTCGCCGCTGCCGAACCTTCGGTCGGCGACACGCTCCTCGACATCCGGCTCAACCCCCGGTCGCCCACCAAGACCACCGTGCTCGTGGACACCACCGCCTCCATGGCCGCAGTAGACGGAGACAGCACCCGACTCGACGACACCGCATCCGCCATCGACAGTGTCCTCCGCCGCACTCCGAACTCGTCGATCGTCGGGATGTACGTCTTCGACGACACCTCGTCCTACCGAACCGCCGTCGCCCGCGACGCGCTCACCCTCGCACAGCGCGCGGCACTGACCTCCGCACTCGACACGGTCACCCCCACCGAGACCGCACCGGTATACGACTCGATCCTCGCCACATACGCCGACGCCGTCGACAACTACGATCCGTCCAGACCGAACTCGATGCTCGTGATCCTCGACAGTGACGACACGAGCCTGGACGACGACAGCACCAGCACCAGCACCGACACAGCCGACGAGTTCCTCGACCGACTCGATGAACTCACCGACAGTTCTGCGCCGGTCCGGATAGACATCGTCGTCCTCGGCGACGACGTCACCGATTCCGGGACATTGCAAGACCTCACCGACCGCACCGGTGGGTCGTACTCCACGCTCTCCTCCACGGCGAACGACGACCTGACCGGCCTGATCCGAAAGCTCATCTCCTGACCGTGATCCGACTGCTCGTCGCGGGGACGTTCCTCGCCCTCATCACCTTCTGGCTCCACCGCCGCCTCGTGCGAGCCCCGGGCCTCACCGGAAGAAGCGCCTTCGTCGCTGATCTTGTGCTCGTGCTGTTGCTCGTCGTCTCCTTGGCCGCGTCGGTCACCGGGACCCTCCTCGACCCCGCATGGGCGCGCCCACTCGGCTTCGTCGGCTACAGCTGGTTTGCAGCCGGGCTCTACCTGATCCTCGGAATCCTCGTCATCGGAGTGTTCTGCCTCGGGGCAAGGCTCGTGCGCAGGTTCCGAACCGGCGATGCCTCCGAACTCGACACCTCCGAACTCGACACCTCCGAACGACCACCACGGCGTGCCCTGCGCATCGCGACGGGCACACTGGTCACCGCCACCGTCGTCACGATCTGCTACGGAAGCCTGATCGAAGCCGCCAATCCCAGACTCGTCCACTCCACCATCGCATTACCCGGGCTTCCGGACGGGTTCGACGGACTTCGCGTCGCTCTGATCACGGATCTGCACGTCGGGCCTGCAAGGGGCGCCGGGTTCGTGCAGGGAGTCGTCGATCAGGTCAACGAACAGCAACCCGACCTCATCGTTCTCGGCGGAGATCTCGCCGACGGGACCATCGAGTTCGTCGGCGACGACCTCGCTCCTCTCGCGGAGCTTCGTGCTCCACTCGGCGTCTACGGAGTCAGCGGCAACCACGAGTACTACTCCGACGACGTGCTGTCCTGGCTCGACCACTGGGAAACCCTCGGTGTACAGACCTTGCGAAACGAACACGTCATCGTGGCGCGTAACGGCGACGAGATCGCCGTTGCAGGTGTACACGACTACACCGCGCCGGCACCGGATGCGGCGGATCTCCCCCAAGCAATTGACGGACTGTCACCCGAGACCTTCGTCCTCCTCGCCGCACATCAGCCGAAACACGTCCTCGAAGCACAGGACCTCGGGGTGGATCTTCAACTGTCCGGGCATACTCACGGCGGCCAGATGTGGCCCCTCGGATACATCGTGTCCGCCGCAAACCCCACCGTCACCGGGTTGGATCACTTCGGTGATACCGCCATCTACACCTCGCAGGGAGCCGGCGCCTGGGGTCCGCCGGTGCGCATTGCCGCGCCTCCTGAGATTTCTATACTCGAGCTCGTCACAGAAAAATAGAAAGCGAAAGCTTTCGCTTCTTACTCTTCTCGCCTCAAACCTCGGGATCGATGAGGGGTTTGAGGTGAGGGGCGTTCGTTGTATTGACCATATTCGGTATTTATAAGTCTTCCGTACCGTTCAGAATACAATTGCGAGAATGTGGGGCTGCGGGCAACAGCCCCCAGCCCCACCCCGGCACAGTTTCTGGTCGCCGCCCGCGGAGGGCACGAGCACACCAAAATGCGGTCGCCCGGTGGCCCGGCGATTCGTGGTACCCAGGGCCACA
>NZ_JBHWWZ010000073.1:0-18374 GCF_042730275.1 Rhodococcus sp. NPDC060086 | reverse complement strand
CACGATGCGTGTGCATCGATCGCCGGTTCCAAGAGGACCGACCGTCAGCCTCCGAGCTTCTTGTAGAACGCCCCCGCGATAGGGGCGGAGATGGACCGGGGGGAGAACTGACCCGCTGCCGACATCGCCTTCGAGATCAGACCCGGAACGATCCGCATCCGGTTCTGTGCGAGCGCGTCCAGCGACACCTTCGCGGTGTGCTCACTCGAGATCCACAGGAAGTCGGGAACGATCCGATCGACGATCGACGCTTCGGACGGATCCGGGAGCTCGGTACGCACGGGCCCCGGAGCGAGCAGAGTGACGTTCACGCCGCTGCCCTTGAGCTCGCCCCGAAGCGACTCGGAGAAGGTGTTGACGAACGCCTTCGTCGCCGCGTAGGTCGCGTTGTTGGGGATCGCCATGTTGCCTGCCGCGGAACCGACCATCAGGATCGCACCGGACTTGCGCTCCACCATCCCGGGAAGCACCGCCAGCGTCAGATCATGCACGGCAACCGCATTGAGTTCGACCTGTGCCCGTTCGTAGGACGGATCCAGCTCGGCCACCGCCCCGAATGTGGCAATACCTGCGTTGTTGCACAGAACGCTGATCCGCCGCGTGGACAACTCGTCGACGAGGCCGGTGCGGGAATCGCGGTCGGACAGGTCGCATGCGCGCACCTCGACCTCGACGCGGTGTGCGGACCGGAGCTCGGTCGCGAGCTTCTCCATCACGTCGCCTCGTCGCGCGACGAGGATCAGCGAATGCCCGCGCGCCGCGAGCTCGGTGGCCAGGGCCTCGCCGATACCGGAGGAGGCTCCGGTGACGACGGCACGTGCATCGGGGTGGGGGTTCGGCAGAGTCACGGTGTGTCAGCTTAGCGGGGCCTCGGCGACTCGTCGCCCGACCGGCCGACCCCACCGCCGGTCACGCGTTCTTCTTGTCCTTCTTCGCTTGACGGCGAGCACCCTTTGCGATGGACGATGCCTCGTATTTCTTGCGGCCGGAAGAATCGCGAGTCGAATCGGCGCGGGCCTTCCCGGCCGATTTCACCTTGCCCTTGCCCTCAGTGCCGGCAGGTGATTCGGGGGAGTCGCTCCGGGCGAGTGCCAATCGCTCCTCTTTGAGCTCCAGGGCGGACTGTCGCGCCACCGTGGCCAGTCGACGACTGACCCGCGCGAGTGCGTCTTCGAAGACCTCCGCCTTACCGGCATTGCGCTGGTTCGCTGCCCGGCCCGATGCGCGGGACTTCTTCTTCCCGACCTTGTCGGCGCCGCTTCTGCGGTAGAGCTTGACGTACTTGTTGCGCGCCCGACGGATCCGGGTGTGCAGGTCGATCAGATCGTCCTCGGTGAGTTCGGTGATCTGCGATTTCTTCGTTTCCTGAACGAGAACGAATTCGTCCTCGGACAAGGTGTTCACGAGCTTCGCCATATCGATTCCGATCGTCGCGAGATTTCGCTGCCACGCAGCAGAATATCGGAAGGGGCAGGTCGGCGACGGTGTTCGACGAGTCCGATCGGGAATTTCGGTGGGACGAGAGATGGGTCGGTCGTCCCCCCATGACGACCGACCCTGCACCCGGAGATGTGCTCCGGGCGACACCTATCCCGCTGCGTACTCCACAACGGGGTCGCCGGGAGCGTCCGTGGTGGTGTAGGACGGCCCGAAGTACTCCTGGATTCCGCCTCGGACCTGGTTCACGCGCGCGCCACCCGCGCCGGAGTGGTCGTCGTCGGAGAAGCGGAACGGAACCAGATTGGGGCCCTGGAAACCGTTCTCCGTGATTGCGGCGACGATCGATTCTCGGGTCGGGTTCTCACCGGCCGCTTCGAGCGCCTGCACGAACAGATACGCCATCGACATTCCGTAGACGATGTTGCCGTCGAACTCGGCCCCGCCGTTGTACTTGTCGTTGATCTCCCGGAACTGGGCGGTCCATTCGTCGTTCTCGCTGAAGTGCGACGGCAGATAGTTGGTGCTCAGTAGGCCTTCCGCCAGGGGTGCGGCTTCCCCGAGTGTTTTGGACAATGTCACGAGATCGCCACCGACCGATGCGGTGGTCCACTGCGGAGCGAACCCCAGACGGCCTGCGGTGCCGATCGCCAGTGCGGTGAATCCTGGGATCGTGGCGAGCATGACCACCTCGCAGCCCGCGGCCTGAAGCGCTCCTATCTGGGGTGCGACGTTGGTGTTGCTCGTGGAGTAGGTCTGGCGTTCGGCGACGTTCTCGGCGCCGACGATCTGCTCGACCCCGACGAGGTAGTCGGCTCCGAAGTCGTCGTCCTGACCGAAGGTGCAGATCTTCTTCCCCGGCAGGTTCTTCTGGACGTGGTCGGTCATGACCTTCGCTTCGACCGTGTAGCCGGCGTTGTATCCGAAGGTCAGCGGATACTTGTCGGGCTGGTTCCAGGTTCGCGATCCGGATGCGACGAACAGGTCGGGCACGCCGTTGGTATTGAGGAAGTCGAGCACACCCGAGTGGGTGGGTGTGCCCAGTCCGCCCAGAATTGCGAACACCTGGTCTTGCAGGACCAGTTCGCGGACCACCTGCTGGGTGTTCGCCGGGTTGTACCCGTCGTCGTGCACCTTGTATTCGATGGTGCGGCCGTGCACGCCGCCCTGTTCGTTGACGTGATCGAAGTACGCCTGGGTCGCGGCGGGGATCTTCGAGTAGCCGGCCGCGGCGGGTCCGGTCATCGGCATGTGGGTGCCGATGAGGACGGAGGTGTCGGTGATGCCGGTGGTATCACCCTCGCCGGAGGAAGCGCCTGTCGTGCTGGTACCGCTGCCGCATCCGGCTGCGGTGAGAGCCACGGTCGCCGCGAGTGCGACGAGCGGGATCAGGTGTCGCCGGGATCTGATCATCGGTGTGCCTCTGCTTTCGGTGTGGTGGAGACAGGAGCGGGTGCGGGAACCGAACCCGATCGGTGGCGCGGGGAGCGCCCGCGCGGCGACACGGCGTGCACAGCGCGAGAGAACAGGCCCTGGAGGCCTGACGGAGCAGCGAGAACGACGGCGATCACGGCAATGCCGAACAGTGCGATTGCGAGATTTCCGTCGAGGCGCTCGGCGAGCGCCGGGGACATCTGCAGGGAATCGGTGGCTGCTGCGACGAGCGCGGGCAACACGACCAGCAGCACCGCACCCCACACTGCGCCGAGGAGGGAACCGAGACCGCCCACGACCACACCCATGAGAAGGAACAGGGAGAACGTCACACCGAATGCGCCGGGGGACGCGCTCTGCGTCACCATCGCCAGAACGCCGCCGCCGAGTCCTGCGGCTCCCGAGCTCGCCACGAAGGTGGCGATCTTGGTGCGGGTGACGTCGATTCCGGCGAGGCGGGCGGCGATCTCGTCGTCGCGCACGGCCTGCATACGTCGCCCGAACTCACCGGAGATCAGGTTGGAGAGCGCGAGGACGGTCACGGCGGCAGCGAGAACGGCGACGGTGGCGTGCCATTGTTCGACGGTGAACAGCGCGGCGATCCCGTTCGGGGGGCCTTCGACGTACGCCCACAGCCCTTGGTCTCCGCCGAGAAGCCCTGAGAACGTAGTGGTGATCGACGGGATCGCGACGACGAGGGCGAGGGTGAGACCGGCGAGGTAAGGGCCGTGCAACCGCGCGGCTGCCGCACCGACGATCACTCCCACGACCGATGTGAGCACGACTGCCGCGGCCAGGGGGACGAGCAGTACCGCGATGCCGGTGGCTCCCGCGTCGCCCATATCGTTGGCGGTGAGCGCGAATGTGTAGGCCCCGCAGGCCATCAGCGCTCCGTGTCCGAGCGAGAGCTGGCCGTTGCGTCCGATGAGTACCGTCAATCCGGCGGTGGCGCACACGTACGCGGCGATGGTGGCGAGTTGGTAGTTCCGGAACGGTGGCAGGACGAAGATCGCGACGATCACCACCGCGGTCGCCCCGACGATCCACGCCGTGCGGCTCACGGATGCGGCGAGTTGTGTCGACTTCATGTGTCAGACCTGCCTTGTCGCTGTGCCGGAGAAGATGCCTTGCGGCCGGATCAGGAGGACGCCGAGCAACGCCAGGAGTACTGCGATCGGCGCGATACTCCCACTGAGGTAACCGCTGACGTACCCGAGCAGCAGACCGGTGACCAGGCCGCCGATGACCGCGCCGACCGGGCTGTCGAGACCACCGATCACCGCCGCCGTGAACGCGAAGATGAACACGAGGTCGACCGCGTGCGGGTTGAGTCCGAGCTCGGTCGGTACCACGAGGAGCGCTGCCAGAGCTCCGACGGCGCCGGCGAGAGCCCACCCGAGGGTGAGCATCGCCGAGACCTTCACACCCAGAAGACGCGACACGTCCGGCGAGAACGCCGACGCGCGCATCTTCAGGCCGACGTCGGTGCGTGTGAACAAGTACGCCAGTGCAATGACCACGAGACCGACTGTGGCGAAGACGAAGAGGTCGTACGGGGAGAGCAGTGCCACGTCTCCCAGCCGGAGAGGTTCCCGGCTGAAGGGCAACTGCATCGGTCTGAAGTCGTTACCGAAGAGCATGCCGAGTACGGCGTGCAGCACCAGCACCAGGCCCAGCGCGACGATGACCGCGGCCAGAGGACGGTTCGGGTCGAGACGGCGCATCAGTACTCGTTCGACGAGTGCGCCGAGAACGAAACCGCCGGCGACGGCGGCGATGAGCCCGTACCAATACGACCCCGTCGCCGAGGTCACCGAATAGGCGATGTACGTGGTGGCTGCTGCCATCGCACCCTGCGCGAAGTTGATCACCCGGGTACCGCGCCAGATGAGGACGAGCGCGAGCGCGAACGCGGCGAAGACGGCTCCGCGGGCGAGGCCATCGACGGTGAGGAACAGGAATCTGTCCATGGTGCCTCCTCAGAAACCCAGGTATGTGGTGCGGAACTCGGGGTCCTCTGCGAGTTCTGCGGCGGATGTGGCGACGACGACGCGTCCGAGCGACAGCACGATTGCCTGATCGGAGATGGGCAGTGCGCTGTGTACGTTCTGTTCGACGAGCACGACCGTGAGCCCGGTGCGGTCGCGCAGGTCGCGAAGGGTGGTCATGATCAGGTCGACGATGCGCGGGGCCAGCCCCAGCGAGGGTTCGTCGAGCAGTAGCAGCGTCGGTCGTGCGACGAGGGCACGGCCGATCGCGAGCATCTGCCGTTCCCCGCCGGAGAGTTGGTGTCCCGAGCTGTCGCGGCGTCTGGCGAGCGGCTCGAACATCTCGTACATCTCGGCGACGGCGCGCTTGGCGTCGGCGCGATCCTTTCGCCACAGGCCGCCGAGCCGGAGATTCTCGTCGACGGTCAGTTCGCCGATCACGCCGCGTCCTTCGGGGACATGGGCGACGCCGTGGTGCACCAATTTCTCGGTGGGCACCCCGCGGAGCGAGGTACCGGAGACGTTGATGGTGCCCTGGATCGACGGTAGCGACCCGGACAGTGCGCGCAGCAGGGTCGTCTTACCTGCGCCGTTCGGGCCGACCACGGCCGCGATCGTGCCTGCCGTGACCTCGAACCCGACGTCTTGGAGCACGGGGGCGGGGCCGTAACCCGCAGTGAGATTGTCGACCTGAAGCAGGGGCGCGTTCACGAGGCCTCCCGGTCGCCGAGGTAGGCCTGAGCAACGACGGGATCGGCTTTGATCTCATCGGGTGAGCCCTGCGAGATCACGCGTCCGAAATCGAGAACGACGATGTGGTCGCACACCGACATGATCAGGTCGACGTTGTGCTCGACCAACATCACCGAGACGGTGCCGCCCGCCCGGCGCGGAAGTGCGCCGATGAGTTCGCGCAGGTCGTCGATATCTGCCTGGTCGAGTCCGCCGGCGGGTTCGTCGAGAAGCATCAGGGTGGGGTCGGAGATCAGTGCGCGCGCCAGCGCGACCTTCTTCGCGACGGGGTAGGGCAGTGCGGAGGGGAGGGCGTGCGCATAGCTGCCGATACCGAACTCGTCGAGGAGCGCCGCGGCATCGGCGACGGCCTGCCGGTTGCTGCGGGCTGCCGGCGGGAGCCCGAGCAGGCCTGCGGCGAAGGGGGCGCGGTGTCGTCCGGAGGCGCCTGCGGTGACGTTCTCGAGCGCTGTCAGTCCGTTGAACAGTCCGAGCCCCTGCAGCGTCCGGGCGACACCGCGGGCCGCGAGGCGGTGGGGGACGGGGGCGAACGGTTCTCCGTCGAACGACATGGAGCCGCTACCCGGGCGGATGAATCCGCAGATGACGTTGAACAGGGTGGTCTTCCCCGCGCCGTTCGGCCCCATGATTCCGACGACCGATCCGGGGGGGACCCGTAGGCAGACGTCATCGAGTGCGACGATGCCGCCGAATCGGACGCCGATGCCGGCCAGTTCGAGTCGTGAAGTTTCAGCAGCGTCGGTGCTGGAAGTGTTATGTACCTGCACTAAAGATGCACCTTCTGGTTCGTGATTCGGTGGAAATGACACCGAAGCGTAGTTGAAGTTGAGATCGACATCACTTTTGGCGATAGGTTACAACACTGTCGGTGTAGATTCCTACCGTCCGAGCGAAAGTTCTTCGAGAAAGCGATGCGCTCGGACCTGAAGTACCCGATCGCCTGCGGTATCGCTGGCAGACTGAGGTCGGGCAGTGCTACGAAAGAAACGGGGAAGTGTGGGGACGAACGGCTCCGACGGTCGGACGGCGCGTGCGGAGCGCACCCGCAGATCCGTGATCCAGGCGCACATTCGGCTCATCGAGAGCGGCGAACTGAAACCGACAGGCGCGCAGATCGCCGACGCAGCGGGGGTTTCGTTGCGCGCGTTGTGGGCCAACTTCAACGACCTCGAAACGTTGTTCGCTGCGACGGGAGCCGAAGTCCTGAGTCGCCAGGACGAGCAATTCGTGCCGGTGTCGCCGGAGTTGCCCCTCCCGGACCGCATCGAACGGTTCTGCGCCCAACGGGCGCGGCTCCTCGAATTGGTTGCCCAGCAGGCGCGTGCTGCGTCGCTCCGCGAATCCGTTTCGCCCCAGCTCCGCACGAATCGGCAGCTGCACATCAAGCGTGTGACCGACGAGATCGAGATCCTGTTCGTGCACGAGCTCATCGGGTTGACCCGTACCCGTCGCACTCAGGTGGTGCAGGCGCTCGGAATCGCTTCCACGTGGGCGTCCTGGTCGGTGCTCCGGGACGAGTACGCACTCCCGGTGGACGAGGCAGTGGCGGTCATGCGCCAATCTGTCTCCGCGCTCCTCGCGTCGGCTGTACACGTCGCACTGGGCTGAACTTCAGTCGGCCTGGGCTGAACTTCAGTCGGCATGGGCTGAACTTCAGTCGGCATGGCCTAGGACGTACGCGGTCCGACGGTGGACTTCAGCTTCGTCTGGACGCGGCGGCCCTGCGCGACCATGAGCGGTACGGCCTTCAGGCCGAACCGAGGGAGCATATCTCCCACGCGAACCATGAGACCGCGCCAGCGGGGGATCGTGGTGACCAATCGAGGCCTGTCGAGCACTTTCCGGACCGCGCCGACGACCTCGTCGGGCCCGAGCAGCTTGCCGGAGAACGACAGTGCCGAGGCCGGATCGTCGAGTTTGTCGTACAGCATCGGTGTCCAGATGCCGTCTGGGCAGATACACGAGATGTCGATATTCGTGATACCCGCGAGCCGCAGATCGGCGATCGTGCTCAGACTGAAGCCGATTGCCGCGTGTTTGGACGCTGCGTAGACCGCCTCACCGGGTACGGCGGTGAGGCCGGCGAGCGACACGATGTTGACCACGTGACCTCCGCCGTCGCGCATCCCCTCGAGCGCGGCAACAGTGCCGTTGATCGTGCCGAGAGCGTTCACCTCGATCATCAGCCTGCGGGTCGGCTCGTCTTGTTCCCAGACCGGGCCGGTGATCAGCACTCCGGCGTTGTTCACCCACAGATCGAGACGCCCTGCTCGTTCGATGATCGCATCCCGGGCGGCTTCCACCTGCGCGTATTCACGGACGTCGACTGCCAGTGAGGTGGTACCGCCGCCGAGTTCGTCGGCCGTGACCTGTGCTGCTGTGGCGTCCACGTCGGTGACGAGAACGCGGTACCCGCGCTCGACGAGAAGCGCGGCGATCTGCTTGCCGAGACCGCGCCCGGCGCCGGTCACGACCGCTCCCGCAGGTGTACTGGTCATCGAAGGCCCGCTGCGATCTCGCCGTACTCGATTCCGCCGTGCACGTAGGTCGGGACGACCGGCCACTGTCGTTTCCGCGGAGCGAGCTCGCTCGACGGCAGAATCTGGAGCCAGCGCGGATCGGCCTTGCAGGGATCGGCCAAGGTCTTCTCCTTGATCATCGAATCGTACTGATCGAGAGAATCTTCCAAGGTATTGGCATTCGGGCAGATTTCGCGTCCGAATTTCTCGTGGTACTTCCGCACGCCGGGGATCCTCGAGAGTTCGGGCTGCCAGTTGTCCAGGGAGATACCGTTTTCCGAGGATACCCAGACGCCGTCCGGGGTGTTCACGACGAGCGAATGGTTGCCATCGGTGTGACCGGGCGTCCACAACAACGCGATTCCCTGGCCGAGCTCGATGTCGCCGTCGAATGTCACGAACTTCTCCGGAGCCACCCCGCCGAGACCGCCGTCGACGTACCACGCCCACTGCATGGGATGCAGCGACTGCAGGGTGGCGAGCTCGCGGCTGTGTACCAGCATCTTCGCGTCACCGAACAGCGCTCGGCGTGGCCCGGTTTCGCCTGCGATGACCTCGGAGGAGCCCAGGATCATCCGAGGATCCTGCACGTGCAGGTGGTCGAAGGTGCAGAAGTCGATGTCGCCCGGCTCCAGCCCGAGTTGTGCGAGCACATCGCCTGGCTCGTTGTAGTAGCTCAGGACGAGTTTCTCCACGAGATTACCGCCGGGAATTCTGTCGATGAGGGTGCGCAGGTTGCGGTAGAACGGAGCTTCGGCCGAACCGTCGGGCACAGTCGGTTCGAACACCAGCGTGCGGGGAGTGCCATTCCAGTCGTCGTACTGGACGACGATCATCCGGTTGATCATCGAGATCAGTGGTAGCGCCGGCACCGAGACAGCATCGTGGAAGGCGTACTTGACCGGGTAGGGCGCGGCAGCGATGTCCACAGACTTGATCGCACGGACCTGGCCCTGCGTCGTGAAGCGCTTCTTGTACGCCTCTGCGGCGCGACGCACCGCTGTCAGGCGCTCGCCCCGAGGCCAGACCTCATGTACGCCGTCGAATTCCGGGATCGGGCGTGCGCCGATCTCCGAGAGCTTCGCGTCGCTTCGTCCTGCCTGCTTCACCATGAGACTGCTCCTCGCGCCCGTGTCGTCTGTTTCAGCGTGCAAGGTCTGCTGGAGGAAAACTTGTTTCAGCGCGACAATCTCGGGTCGGTGGTGCGCCGGAGCTCTCGGGGGCTCGTCCCGTACCAGCGTCTGACCGCGTGGCTCAGGGTGGCCTGCTCGGTGAATCCGACCAGTTCGGCCACCCGCGAGAACGGCAGGTCGCCGGTAGTGATCAGGCGGTGTGCGGTGTCGCGGCGGAGGTCGTCGAGAACCGTGTCGAATGTGGTGCCTTCCTCGGCGAGCCGTCGCTGCAGTGTCCGGGGGTGCGTCGCGAGGAGGCGTGCGACGTCGGCCAATGCAGGCGGCGCGGCCAGCGTCGTCGCGACGACGCTGCGCACCTGAGTGCGAACCCTTTTTCCGGGGTCGGCGAAGTTGTCTGCCAGGAACTGGATTGCGACTTGCCGAATGGTCTCGTCGGCGTCCTCGAAGCGGTCGTCGAGGATCCGCCGGTCGATGCAGATGGCGGCCACGGCGCGGTCGAACTTCACATCGCTGCCGAAGAAGTCGGTGTATCTGTGCACAGGCGACAGGGGCCGGTGTGGGATCTCGATCGATCGCACGCCCACCCGCCCACCGACGAGGAGCACGGCGATGCGGAAGAAGAGCCCGAGACCCAGCTCGATACCTTGCCTCGAATACGACGATTCGCGTAGATCCTTGCAGTACGTCAGCGCGATGACGCCGCGCCGATCGTACGGGTCGGGCTCGACGTCCACCCGGAGAGCAGGACTGTGGACGAACAAGAACTGTGTCGCACACCGAAGCGCGTCGGCCACGGTCGAGGATTGCTGGATCGCGAGCGCGAGCGGACCGAGGATGCTCAGGTCCTGCACACCGGCGAGTCGCAGGCCGAGGTCGGGGCAGTCCAACTCGGCGGCCGCGGTGTCGAGCATCCGGTCGTGGGCCTCGATCGGGATGAGGTCGTCGTCGTGGTCGATCGACTTTCTGGACAGCGCGAATCGCTCCAGCAGCCCGTCCGGGTCTCCGCCGAGCTCCTCGACCAACGGTGCGAATCCGCGAAGACTCGCAGCGCGGATCATCGGGACCATGAGAGCAAAGACTATCCGTGATGCGCGCAGTCGCATCGGCGACCGGGCGCTCATAAGCTGCGGGGCATGAACGCACACACGGACGTGAGACCCGCCGCCGGTGCCGACGCGACACGTCGGCAGGTTTTCGCGTGGGGCCTGTGGGACTGGGGCTCGGCAGCATTCAACGCGGTGATCCTCACGTTCGTGTTCTCGGTGTACCTGACCGATGCCGTCGGAGACGATCTACCCGGGTCGATATCCGCGAGCACCTGGCTCGGTTGGTCGCTCGGTATCGCCGGTTTCGCCATCGCGGTTCTCGCCCCGGTCTCCGGGCAGAAGTACGACGCGAACGGGCGCCGAAAGCGCTCATTGGGGATCTTGACCTTCGCGACCGTCGTGTTGATGGCCGGGATGTTCTTCGTCCGCGACGACTATCAGTACCTGTGGCTCGGGCTCGTCCTGCTCGGTGCAGGCTCGGTGATCTTCGAACTCGCGAACGTTCCGTACAACGCGATGCTCCGCCAGGTGTCCACCGAGGAGAACATCGGCAAGGTCTCCGGATTCGGCTGGTCGATGGGATATTTCGGTGGCATCGTGCTGCTGTTGCTGTGCTACACGGGTTTCATCGCGGGTGACGGAGACACCCGCGGGTTCCTGTCGATCACCACCGACGACGGCCTCAACATCCGGTTCGTCGCGTTGCTCGCCGCAGTGTGGTTCGCGGTATTCGCGCTGCCGGTGTTGTTCACCGTGCCCGAGAAGCCACACCAACGCGCCGACGACGAACGGCGGGTCGGGTTCTTCGAGTCCTACCGGGTGCTGTGGCACGACCTGAAGGAACTGTGGAACGACGACCGGCGCACCGTCGCATACCTCGGTGCCTCCGCACTGTTCCGCGACGGACTCGCCGGCGTGTTCACCTTCGGTGCCGTCCTCGCGGTGACCGTCTACGAGATCAGCGCCGCCGACGTGTTGCTGTTCGGTGTGGCTGCGAACGTGGTGTCGGCACTCGGCGCGCTCGCCGCAGGCCGCGTCGACGACAGGGTCGGACCGAAGGCGGTCATCGTCGTCTCATTGGTGTCGATGATCCTGGTGGGAGCGGTGCTGCTCGTGGTGTCCGGGCCGTTGATGTTCTGGATCTTCGGCCTTCTGCTGTGCCTTTTCGTCGGCCCCGCGCAGTCGTCGGCGCGTACCTTCCTGGCGCGCATCACTCCGATCGGCCGCGAGGGACAGATGTTCGGTCTCTACGCCACCACGGGGCGCGCGGTGTCGTTCCTGGCGCCCACCTTGTTCGGTTTCTTCGCGTGGTGGTTCGGTGCGGACCGGGCCGGCATCGTGGGTCTGCTCCTGGTACTGGCGTTGGGTCTGGCCGCGTTGCTGGCGGTGCGTGCGCCGGAACGTTCAGCTGTTCGGTGAGAGCACACCGACCACTTGCTCGGTTGCATTGCGATGCCCCGCCGCGTTGGGATGGAGCGGGATACCCGGCGATGTCGGAACGATCCCTTCCATCCACCGCTGCTCAGGGGCAGCGCACGCGTCGTGTCCGATCGTCGATTCACGAAGATCGACGAACTCGGCTCCGGCCGCACTCACCTGCTGTTCCATCACTGCGTTGAGTCGGTCGATCTTGGACTGCAAGTAGGTGGCGTCCTGCGGCCATATCCGTTGCTCCGGAAAGCATCCGTCATCTCGGATTCCCGTCGGGTAGCCGACGAACAGGATGCGCGCGTGCGGTGATCGTGTCCGGATTTCCTCAGTGATGGCGCTGTACACGGGCGCGAACGCATCGATGGCGGTATCGAACGAATCGTCTTCGCCGGTCGCGGTCTCCGAGCAGGACACACCCGACGGGGCAGCGGCGAGATTGATGCACGAGATCGCCAATTGCACGAGTCCGATGTCGTTTCCGCCGATGCCCACCGTGACCAGGTCGGTGTCGGCCCGAAGCGCGTCGTACTGCGGCGGTACAGCAGTACGACCGAAGGGAGAGATCTGTTCGCCGGTGAGGTCGCGAGAGACGGCGCCGCCACACGACGCGTCGACGAAGTCACGTACGCCGAGCGCGTCCGCAACAAGGCTCGGGTAGTTCACATCGGAACGTCCACAGCCGTCCGACGTGGACTGCGGTGGGATTCCCGGCCCGGCGACGAACGAATCGCCCAGGGCTACATACGAGTCGTAGGCCGGCTGAGCCGATGCCGGAGTCGCGATCCCCACGGCAGCCGCTGCGACTGCTGCTGCGGAAACAGTTCCAGCGAAGCGAAACCAAATCGATGACCAGCGCACGTGTCCCCCGTCGTCCGATCGGTCCATCATGACCGTGCGGAACGGGGGTTGTCACGGAAATCGCCATTACGCCTTGAAATACACCAATTGATGCGCGGTGGCGAGCAGTGTGTCGTTCGTGCTCCACAGGTGTGCGGTCTGGTCGAAGTAGTTCTGTCCGAACCGGTTGCTGCGGGCGGTCGCGAGGATCGGTCGATCACGCTGTGTGTCGATCTCGGCTGCGTCCGCATGGAAGTAGATCGTCAATGTCACCGTGCCCGCGGGAAGAGCGTGGCCGCGCCGCAGGAACGCGCGGGGATAGAACACATCGCACAGGGCGGTCAGCGAAGTGAAGTCGAGGGGCCGTGCCGGTTGGTCGCGAACCCAGAGCGTCGAGATGGAATCAGGGTGCGGGGCCGCGTCGGGGCCGGGAATCGGCCCCTCGACGAACCGCATCTCGTAGTTCTTGCCCCACTCCACGAAGTCCGGGAAAGGAGTGGCTGCAACCTCGTCCTCGGGCAGCGCCGCGGGTGCGGCAAGTTCGGTCGACGCCCAGGTGTCCCTACGATTGCCGAACACCGCGGTCGCGGTGGTGGTGACAGAACCGTCCTGGGACAATTCGATCGCCCAGTGCTGGCTCGAACGATTGGTGCGCACCGGGCGGGCGACCACCTCGAACTCGCCGTACTGGATCGCAGCCGCGTAGTTGACCGTGAGCGACAGCGGAGTACCGAGGACCTCGGGATGCAGCTGGACGGCCCGCAGCATCGTGGCAGCCGTGACACCTCCGAACGGCCCGACCATGTTCGCATACGCGGGGTGGGTGTTTCCGGTGTAGCGGCCCGCGTCGATGGCGGTGAGCTCGACAGCGGCGTCGAAGACGTGGTCGGCGTTCTCGGTTTCGGGCATGAGGTCATGAAACCAGAGTCCGCGACCCGCTTCGATTACCACCCGGGTGGGAGCGGTCGGATGAGGTACGTGGAATCACTGCCAGGGGGATTCGCACAGGTCCTGACGTGCTTTGTTCCAGAACGGAGTCAGCTCGACGGGTCCGGCGTCCGGGTGGGCGCGACGGCCCAGATCGACGAACTCGAGGACCGTCTTGCCCGCCGTACGCGAGTACACGCATGCCTGCAGGGTCAGTTCGGCCGCGTCGGCGAACGACAGGGAGTTGCCCCACGGGCCGAGATCGGTCGAGTTCACGAACGTGTCGAGATCCGCGCCCCGGCGGTTGTACTCGAGTTGGAGTTCGTAACCGCAGGGCTCGCGGAACAAGGCGGTACAGGTCGTGGAGCGCCCGTCGAGGACGAACGCGCTGTCGTCGAGGGTCCGCCGAGCCGGATCTTCGGGACTCTCCCACACGATGAAGAATGCCGTCACAGCGGCCGCGATCAATACGACCAGCAACAACACGCCGCGTTTCACCGGAATCGGCTCCTCATCGGCATCGCCTCACCCGCGCGCCGATGGCGGCCGCGACGGCGCCGGAAGCCTCCTCCGGGATCCAGTGCGACACGCCGTCGAGAACCTCGAAGACGTAATCGGAGTCGACGAAGTTGCCGCAGAGTTCCGCGGCGAACCGACCGACCGCAGCATCATCGGTGCTCCAGATGTACGTGGTGGGGACCTTCACCGGTGGGAGATCTTCGGTGTCGCGGCTCATGGCCCGATACCAGTTGAGAGCGGCGGTGAGCGCGCCCGGTTCGCGCAGAACGCGAATGTATTCGTCGATTGCGTCGGTCGCTACTGTGTCGCCGAACATGGCACGGAGTCGGCGCGCGTCCTCCGCGAGGAGTACACGTTCCGCGGTGCCGTCCTCACGGAACAGGGCGAAGTACGTCGAGCGTGCCTTCTGGTCGTCGTCCTCGCGCAACGCGCGACCGAACGCAGCCAGGTGCGGGATCGACAGCGCAGTCAGTGATCGCACCCGCTCCCGGTGGTGTGCGGCCACGTGCCAGGCGACCGAGGCGCCCCAGTCGTGTCCGACGATGTGTGCGTCGTCGACTCCGAATGCATCGAGAATTCCGAGGACATCCGCGCGCAGCGCGTCGATCCTGTAGTCCGCGACTTCACGTGGGCGGGCGCCGGGGGAGTAGCCGCGCTGATCGGGCAGCAGTACCCGCATTCCGTCGCGGGCAAGTTCGGCTGCCACCGCGTTCCAGCAGCGCGACGTCTGGGGAAAGCCGTGCAGCAGAACGATCGGTGGTCCGTCGGCCGGCCCCGCGACCCGGACGTCGAAGGTCAGATCGCCGAGCGTCACGGCAGCGGAGTCGAAACCCGCCGAATCGGGCCGTCCTGAATCGAACGCTGCGGTTTCGGGCACCTTTCAACGGTACGTCCCGAAGTCAGTCGTGGAGTGGGTTCCACGCCGCCATTCCGAGCATGATCAGACGCATCTGTTTTTCGCCTCGGTCGAGAACCTCGGCCTCAGCGGGGCGACCGGGTTCGATGGCGAGCAGGTCGAGCACCACTTCGAACATGGCGGTGACGAGTAGATCGGCGGCCATTTCGAGGTCGTCGGCCTCCCATGCGGTGAGCTGCGGGATGCGAGCGAGGTCGATCGCGAGTTCGCGTGTGAGCAAGCGGAGTTCGACGGTGAAGGCCCGCGCTACTTCTGGGTGACCGCCGTGACGTTCGCGTGCGAGGAACCGGAATGCGAGCTCATGGTCGCGGACCTGACGGAGCAGTGCGGTCAGTGATGCCTGGGCGTTGGACGGTCCGGGGTTGCGGCGTGCGTCGCGCAGTACCCAGCGCAGTAGCCGCATCGTGTCGCCGGCGAGTGCAACGCCGAGCTCTTCCATCGAGGCGAAATGCCGATAGAACGCCGTGGGCACGATGCCGACCGCTCGCGCGACCTCACGCAGGCTCACACTCGCGAAACTGCGATCCGCGGACAGCTCGAGCGCGGCGTCGAGGATCGCCTGACGGGTGCGTTCTTTGCGTTCGGCCCGGCTGGTCGGTTCTGGGGCGGGGGCTACGGGCACGTTCCGAGTGTAGGCAGACGGTGCGCGGTGCGGGCGGGTCGCCCCCGGTGTCCGTGTTACCGCCGTCACAAGGGGGTTGACAGCCCACTGCACGACCCTGGCACACTGTGTTCAGTGTACGAATGTGCACTGAACCGCTGCCTCTGCATCGGAAGGTTGGAAGTCATGACTGTGAGCCCCGCTCCGAGCCGTGTCCCACTCCGGATCGGAGTCAGAAAACTCCTGTTCGGAGCACTCGGCGCACTCTCGACACCGCACCACCCCGACCGCTACCTCGAGCTCGCCGACCCACTCCTCGCCACCGTGGCCAACCGCGCCCGGATTGTACGTATCGATACAAGTGTGCACGGATCGACCACGGTGATCCTGCGTCCGGCGCGGCCCTGCCGATTCGAGCCGGGGCAGCACATTCGGCTCGCCGTGGTGATCGAGGGAGTCCGGCACGTGCGCACGTTCTCGCCTGCGACCGTGCCCGGGACACGCGACGTGGTGCTCACCATCGGCGATCGGCCCGGAGGGCTGGTCTCCGGACACCTCGCGGAGCGCGCACGGGTGGGGGACGTCGTCGAGGTCAGTGACGGCGAGGGGGACTTCGTGCTCCCCGAGTCGCGTCCGCCGCGCCTGTTGATGATCAGTGGCGGTTCCGGTATCACTCCGGTGTTGTCGATGCTCGGAGCGCTCGCTTCCGAAAAGGGCACGAGTGCAGTGACGTTCGTGTACTACGCACGCACTGCGGCGCACGTACCCCGCAGAGCGGAACTCGAGGCATTGGCGGCACTACCCAACGTCGAGCTCGTGTTCGTCCATACCCGTGGCGAGGGTGGACACCTGCGCGGCCGGTTCGACCGCGCACATCTCGACGCAGTCGCGCCGTGGTTCGCCGAAACCCCGACCTACGTGTGCGGCCCGTCCGGTCTGGTCGAGGGCGTACGAAACCTCTACGACGAGGCCGGATCCACCGACCTGTTGCGCACCGAAGAATTCACGCTGCCCGCGTACGACGTCGACCCGGGCGATGCGTCGGGATCGGTGTCGTTCGCCGAGTCGGGAATCGTCGCTCCCAACAATGGCGCCACCGTACTCGAGCAGGCCGAAAATGCCGGACTCGCTCCGGAACACGGGTGCCGCATGGGGATCTGCCATACCTGCACCGCGGTCCGGTCATCCGGTTGCACACGTGATGTGCGGACGGGCGAGACCGATTCCGAACCGGGCACTCGTATCCAGATCTGTATCAGCGCACCGGTCGGCAACGTCACCGTCGAACTCTGACGGCAGTCACTCTCCGAGTCGAAGAAATTGGAGGACAGCATGTTCGGCTTGACTCTTCCATCGATCCCGTTCCTGTCGGGTGGTCGTACGAAACCCGCCGCAGCGGATCCGATCGTGCTCAGTCGCGATCAGGTCGACGAAATCGGCCGCGAGCTGGATGCGCTTCGGGAACGTACCGTCGCTTCCCTCGGTGCCGACGACCGCGACTACATCTACCGAATCATCAAGGCCCAGCGTAGGTTCGAGGTGGCCGGTCGTGGCCTGCTGTTCCTCGGCTTCTTCCCCCCGGCGTGGGTGGCAGGGGTGGCTTCACTCAGCGTGTCGAAGATCCTCGACAACATGGAGATCGGCCACAACGTCATGCACGGCCAATACGACTGGATGCGCGAACCGTCGCTCAACTCCCGCACCTTCGAGTGGGACACGGTGTGCCCGTCGGATCAGTGGCGGCATTCGCACAACTACATGCACCACACCTACACCAACATCCTCGGGATGGATCGCGACATCGGGTACGGGGTCCTTCGTATGGACCCGGCGCAGAAGTGGCATCCGTACTATCTCGGCAACCCGGTGTACGCAACGGGATTGATGCTGCTGTTCGAATGGGGCGTCATGTTCCACGACGCGGAAGTCGAGCGGATCGTCTCGCGCGAGCGGAGCTGGCGGGACGTGATCCCGCTGGCGAAGGGCTGGTGGCGTAAGGCCCGGCGTCAGGTGATCAAGGATTACGTCGCGTTCCCGCTGTTGAGCGGTCCCATGTTCGTCCCCACCCTGGTGGGTAACGCGACCGCCAACCTGGTCCGGAACGTGTGGACGTTCTCGATCATCTTCTGCGGTCATTTCCCGTCGGGTGTGCAGTCGTTCTCGAAGGAGGAGACCTCGAACGAGACGCGCGGCGAATGGTATGTGCGCCAGATGCTCGGGAGCGCGAACATCAGCGGCACCCCACTGTTCCACATCATGTCCGGCAACCTGTCACACCAGATCGAACACCACCTGTTCCCGGACCTGCCGGCACACCGTTACCCGGAGCTCGCACCGCAGGTGCAGGCGCTGTGCGAGAAGCACGGATTGCCCTACAACACCGGTGGCCTGTTCGCGCAGGTCTCGTCCGTCTGGAAGAAGATCTTCCGGTTCGCTCTTCCACCTGCCCTGGTGTCGCCGGAGCCGGAGACGGCGGTGCTCATCGACCGTCCATCGAGTTCCGGGCGCAGCTCGGAGACGGCGGGTATTCTCGCGCGGGAGAACGTATGAGGGGGGATCGGGCATGGTTGGAAAGTTCGAGCGGAACAAGGACGTCATCCAGGAGGTGACCGAATCGACGGCGACACATGTCGGCGCGATCGCGAGCATCATTGCCGGAGCGGTCCGCGACGTGACCCGCGAAATCGGTGACCTGATCACCGAAGGAATCGAGATGCGCGAGGCCTCGAAGAAGGCACGCAGCGATCACCGCGGTGACGAAGGTGCCGACGAGAAGGATGAGAAGTAGGCAGACCGACAAAAGCTCGCAGCCCTGGTGGATGACCACCAGGGC
>NZ_JBHWWZ010000072.1:0-18696 GCF_042730275.1 Rhodococcus sp. NPDC060086 | reverse complement strand
AAAACTCAAACTAGCTTGAACCGATCACCACAGACGGAAGAATGTGATGATCAGCAAAATGATCATCCACCAAAAGCGGATGATCGCACCAAAATTATTGGCACTGACATTCATCGGCACACTGTTGAGTTCTCAAAGAACACGCACACACCGTCGATCCCGGACGATTGTCCGCTTTCTCGGGGTTACTTGTTCGGTCTCACAACCACTTTGGGAAGTGGTGCGACCTCCAACCTTACCAGAAGATTGACGGCCGGTGAAACTTTCAGGCGCTTGCGTCCAACCTCGTCATCCCTGACCTTGCGGTCCGGGTCGGTGTCCGTGTCGCTCTGACCTGGATTAAGTTACGCGACTGTGAACACAGCACCAAATCCGCTGGTCGGAAGCTTTTCGACTGCCATTTCCGCAGGTCGCAGCCGACTCCCCAGACGTTCACAGCAAGATCATGATTCGTGACGCGCAGCACAGCAGGGCTGCGCGTCGCACCCGAAGAGCGGTAGGAGACCGAACCATGCTCTGAGGCAAAGGATTCCGATGAACGATGCACGCGGCGAACCCACCCATGCCGGAGACCGCGCCGGATCGCACCCCACCTCTGCGCGGAGAAGCCCAGGAGACCCGAGCTCCTCGCGCGATCTGTTCCCGTTTCGTCGAACCTCACGCTACGAGCGTCGACCGTCGTCGGATGTCCCGGAATTCTGTGCGTCACCGATCGCGGCGATTCCGGACCTCACACGCCTACCGCGACTTGTCCGCCTCGGCCGTCTCACTCCACAGCACAGGTGGACATCCCTTGTGCCGGCTCGTCCGGTCCGGCTGTCGGAACTTTCTGCGCCGTCGCCGCCTCGTAGCGCGATGTGGACGAAGAGACGACCGGCGGACACGACAGAGACGGGTGGGCGGAGATCAGTCCGTGCTGCCGACTCGTTCGATGGTCCCGCCGAGCTCGGTCAGGATCTCCACGAACCTCGGATATCCGCGATCGATGTGGTAGACGTCGTGGACTTCGGTCACCCCGTCGGCACACAGACCCGCGAGTACGAGCCCCGCACCCGCACGGATATCGGATGCCCACACCGGTGCACTCGACAACTCTTCGACACCTCGTACCACCGCGTGGTGGCCGTCGGTGCGTGCGTCTGCACCGAGCCGAATCATTTCCTCGACGAATCTGAAGCGGGCTTCGAAGACGTTCTCGGTGATCATCGACGTTCCGTCGGCCACGGCGGCAAGTCCGATCGCCATCGGCTGGAGGTCGGTCGGGAAACCGGGGTACGGCAGAGTCGCAAAGTTGACCGCGCGAGGCCTGTCCTTCTGGACGACGTGGAATCCGTCGGCGTGCGGTGTCACCTCAGCACCCGCTCCGCGAAGCTTCTCGAGGACCAATGCGAGGTGTTTCGGATTCACGCCGCGGACCATCATCTCGCCCCGCGTCATCACAGCAGCGATCCCCCACGTCGCCGCGACGATGCGATCGCCGATGCATCGGTGCGTCGCAGGCTTGAGCGCGGACACTCCCACGATATGGAGGGTCGTGCTTCCTGCACCGGAGATCCGGGCACCCATCTGCACCAGCATGTTGCACAGATCCACGATCTCGGGCTCACGTGCCGCATTGTCGATCGTGGTCTCCCCTTTGGCCAGAACAGCGGCCATGAGGATGTTCTCGGTCGCACCCACCGAGGGGAACGCCAACCGGATCGCCGCGCCGTGGAGATCGTCGGCCTCGGCCACGACACATCCGTGCTCGATCGTGCTCCGCGCACCGAGGAGCCGAAGCCCTGTCTGGTGCATGTCGAGGGGACGTGAACCGATCGCGTCTCCACCTGGAAGCGCGACGACCGCACGCCGGCACCGAGCGACCAGCGGACCCAGTACGCACACGGAAGCACGGAACTGCCGCACCGCAGCGAAATCAGCGTGGTACTCGGGTTGTGCAGGCGTCGTGATGCTCACTTCGTCGCCCTCGAGTACAACCTCGCAGCCGAGTCCGCGCAGCACCTCGGCCATCAGCGGGACGTCGAGGATGTCGGGGCAGTTCGTAATCGTGCTGGTGCCCTCGGCGAGGAGTGCCGCTGCCATCAGTTTGAGCACACTGTTCTTGGCACCGCCGACAAAGACGTCACCGACCAGCCGGCCACCACCGGTAACAAGAAAGCGTTCACTCACAACGACACAGCGTAACCAGGTCACTCGGAGGACGCCGGAGCCGGTACCGTGGCGGCCATGGCTGTCCACCTCACAAGGATCTACACCCGCACCGGCGACGACGGAACTACGGGCCTCAGCGACTTTTCCCGAGTGTCGAAGAACGATGCCCGGCTGGTCGCGTATGCCGACTGCGACGAGACGAATGCGGCGCTCGGTGTCGCGCTTGCACTCGGGACGGTTCCCGATCGCGTGGTCCCGGTGATCCAACAGATTCAGAACGATCTGTTCGACGCAGGCGCCGACCTGTCCACGCCGGTCGTGGAAGATCCGAAGTACCCGCCGCTGCGAATCACTCAGGAGTACATCGACCGGCTCGAACGCTGGTGCGACGAATTCAACGAAGAGCTCGAGCCGCTCAATTCGTTCATCCTGCCCGGTGGAACTCCGGCTGCAGCACTCCTGCATACGGCCCGCACCGTAGCTCGCCGTGCGGAACGCGCTGCGTGGGCCGCCGTTGATGCTGCACCCGATGACACGAACGTTCTTCCCGCGAAGTACCTCAACCGTCTGTCGGATCTACTGTTCATCCTCAGCCGAGTCACGAATCCGGACGGCGACGTCCTCTGGAAGCCGGGTGCGGGCGCGTAACGCCTCGATTCACCCGAGGCGGCGGCGCTGCGAACGTTCGTCCGGCCTGGATTCGAGCCAGGACAGGAACGCTGTGCGCGCGCCGCTGTCGAGTGCCACCTCGTAGATGCTGCCGCTGTCGACGATCTCGAAAACGACGATGTCGTCGGTCATGATGTCGAATTCGGTCCCCTGCGGAGCACGACGGGATCGCACATCGATGCCCTGACGACTCATCCGCGAGTCGGGGCCCGGCTTGATGCTCGACAGTTTGTAGAACACGAGCGTGTTCTCGCCGTAGCGGATGATCCCGTGTCTCCAACCGGAACCATCGGCGCGAGGCATGACACGGACGATGGCGGCGGTACCACCGCCGCGCAGTTTGGTGAAACGAAAGAGAAAAGCCGCGACGGAGGCCGCGAGCAGCACCACCAGGATGATGAGAACGATCATTCCTACTGACACTGCTCGTCGGCTCCGTCGCGGCTTTCCTGTTGTCTTACTCAGGCCCGCTCGACGGCCCGCAAGCGACCCTTGGCCACCGCGATCTCGGCGTCGTCCTGACTCTCGGCCAGAACGGTCTTGGCCGCCTCGACATCGATGGTCTCCACCAGATCAGCGGATTCCGCCAGGACGGTCACAGTCGTCGCGGTCACCGAAAGGAACCCGCCGTGCACCGCAAGGACGATACGCTCGCCGTTGACGGTCTTGACGGACACGACGCCGCCCTCGATCAGCTGGCCGAGAACCGGCTCGTGACCGGCCATGACGCCGATCTCACCTTCTGTGGTCTGGGCGGTGACCAGCGTCGCCTTCCCGGACCACAGGCGCTCCTCGACAGCGACGACGTCCACGGTCATTTCAGCCATCGGGGCCTACTTCCCGGCGATCTTCTTGGCTGCGGCCTCGACATCGTCGAGTCCACCGCAGCTGTTGAACGCCTGCTCGGGCAGGTGATCGAACTCGCCCTTGCAGACGCGGTCGAATGCCTCGATGGTGTCGGCCAGCGGCACGACGGAGCCCGGCTGACCGGTGAACTTCTCTGCGACGATGAAGTTCTGGCCGAGGAACTTCTGAAGACGACGTGCACGGTTGACCGTGACCTTGTCCTCTTCGGAAAGCTCGTCCATACCGAGGATGGCGATGATGTCCTGCAGTTCCTTGTACTTCTGCAGGATCCGCTTGACCTCGTTGGCGACACGGAAGTGATCCGCACCGACGATGCCCGGTTCCAGGATGCGCGAGGTCGACGTCAGCGGGTCCACAGCGGGGTAGATACCCATCTGCGAAATCGGACGCGAGAGCTCGGTGGTCGCATCGAGGTGCGCGAACGTGGTCGCGGGCGCCGGGTCGGTGTAGTCGTCGGCGGGGACGTAGATCGCCTGCAGCGAGGTGATCGAGCGGCCACGGGTCGAGGTGATGCGCTCCTGGAGCTCACCCATCTCGTCCGCCAGCGTCGGCTGGTAACCCACGGCGGAAGGCATACGACCGAGAAGGGTCGACACCTCGGAACCGGCCTGGGTGAAACGGAAGATGTTGTCGATGAACAGCAGGACGTCCTGGCCCTGAACATCGCGGAAGTACTCCGCCATGGTCAGTGCGGACAGGGCGACGCGCATACGCGTTCCCGGCGGCTCGTCCATCTGGCCGAAGACAAGGGCGGTGTCCTGGAGGACGCCCATCTCTTCCATTTCGAGGTGGAGGTCGGTGCCCTCACGGGTGCGCTCACCGACGCCGGCGAACACCGACGTACCGGAGAACTCACGCGCGATACGGGTGATCATCTCCTGGATCAGAACGGTCTTGCCGACACCGGCACCACCGAACAGACCGATCTTGCCGCCCTTGACGTACGGAGTCAGCAGGTCGATGACCTTGATGCCGGTCTCGAGGATCTCGGTCTTACCTTCGAGCTGATCGAAGGCGGGGGGCTTGCGGTGGATGCCCCACTGCTCGCCATCGCGACCGAGGCCCGGGGTGTCGAGGCAGTCGCCGAGGGCGTTGAACACGTGGCCCTTGACGACGTCACCGACGGGAACCGAGATCGGCTTGCCCGAATCGACGACTGTGGCGCCGCGGGTGAGTCCGTCGGTGGGCTGCATCGAGATGGTGCGCACCAGGTTGTCGCCGAGGTGCTGCGCAACCTCGAGGGTCAGCGTCTTGGCCACCGACGGGAGGGCGACCTCGGACGTCAGGGCGTTGAACAGGGCGGGTACGGCGCCACGCGGGAATTCCACGTCGACGACGGCGCCGATGACACGGACGACGCGCCCGGCCAGGGCCGACGCCGCACCGGCGTTGTTATCGGTAACTGCTGCGGTCATTGTGGTTCAGTCACTTCCTGCACTCGAGGCGAGCGCACCGGCACCGCCGACGATCTCGCTGATTTCCTGGGTGATCTGGGCCTGGCGAGCCTGGTTCGCCTGACGGCTGAGGGTGTTCACCAGTTCCGTGGCGTTGTCGGTTGCGGCCTTCATCGCGGTACGACGGGCAGCCGACTCGGAGGCCGCCGCGTCCAGCAGCGACGCGAAGATACGCGTGCTGATGTACTTCGGCAGAAGCGCGGCAAGGAGCGTCCCGGCTTCCGGCTCGAAGTTGTAGTCGGGCTGAGGCCCCTCGGCGCGACGACCGTCGGTGAGCATGTCTTCGCCCAATTCGATCTCGTCCTCGGTGACGCTCACCTCGAGAGGCGCCATGCGACGCACCTCGGGGGTCTGGGTCAGCATGGACACGAACCGGGTGTAGACGATGTGGAGCTCGTCGACGCCCTCGATGGTGCCTTCTCCGTTGGGAGCGGGAACCTCGGAACCGGAACCGGCCATGAACAGCTCGACCAGGTGCCGGCTTGCCTTCGCGGCGTCGGTGTACCGAGGCTCCTGCGAGAAGCCGGTCCACGCGCCCGCGACCGCACGATCGCGGAATGTGTAGAACGCCAGACCTTTACCGCCCAGCACGTACAGCACGGGCTCTTTGCCCTCGCTGATCAGCAGCTGACGCAGCTCCTCCGCCTCCTTGAGGACGTTGGAGTTGTAACCGCCGGCCATACCGCGGTCGCTGGTCACGACCAGGACTGCGGCGCGTTTCGGGTTCTCGCGCTCGTTGAGCAGGGGGTGATCCAACGACGCAGACGCACTTGCCAGTTCCGAGAGGACCTTGGTGATCTCCTCGGCGTACGGCTTGGATGCTGCCACTCGGGCCTGGGCCTTCGTGATGCGCGACGTCGCGATCAGTTCCTGCGCCTTGGTGATCTTCTTGGTCGAATTGACCGACTTGATCCGCGAGCGGAGTTCACGCAAGTTCGCCATTCGTCGATCACACTCCCTTCACTGGACGCTGGGTCATGGTCTCCACGCTCACTTGCGGACGGAGGTGCGCTTGATGGAGACCTGCTCCTGCTCGACCTCGTCGGCTCCGAGCGTCTCGGCCTCGGGGTCGTTCACGACGCGGCTGCCGTCGGAGGCGATGAAGCCTTCCTTGAACTTGTCGGTCGCGGCCTTGAAGGCATCGGCCGACTCGTCGGTCAGGGCCTTGCCACCGGCAATCTGCTCGTAGGCGCCTGCAGCGTTGCGGTGCAGGTCTTCGAGGAGCTCTGCTTCGAAACGACGGATGTCACCGACCGGAACAGAGTCGAAGACACCTTCACCGGCGAGGTAGATCGACACGATCTGGTCCTCGACAGCGATCGGCGAGTACTGGTCCTGCTTGAGCAGCTCGACGAGTCGCTGGCCGCGCTCGAGCTGAGCCTTCGAGGCAGCGTCGAGGTCGGAGGCGAAGGCCGCGAAGCCTTCGAGCTCACGGAACTGCGCGAGTTCGAGACGCAGCGAGCCGGAGACCTTCTTCATGCCCTTGGTCTGTGCGGCACCACCGACACGGGAGACCGAGATACCGACGTTGATCGCCGGACGGACGCCCTTGTTGAAGAGGTCGGACTCGAGGAAGACCTGACCGTCGGTGATGGAGATGACGTTGGTCGGGATGTATGCCGAGACGTCGTTCGCCTTGGTCTCGATGATCGGCAGAGCCGTCAGCGAGCCGCCGCCGAGTTCGTCGGACAGCTTGGCGGAACGCTCGAGGAGACGCGAGTGCAGGTAGAAGACGTCACCGGGGTATGCCTCACGGCCCGGCGGGCGACGCAGCAGCAGGGAGATGGCACGGTATGCCTCGGCCTGCTTGGTGAGGTCGTCGAACACCACGAGGACGTGCTTGCCCTGGTACATCCAGTGCTGGCCGAGAGCCGAACCGGTGTAGGGAGCGAGCCACTTGAAGCCTGCCGAGTCGGACGCCGGAGCCGCGACGATGGTGGTGTATTCCATCGCGCCGCTCTCCTCGAGGGCCTGCTTGACGCCCGCGATGGTTGAGCCCTTCTGGCCGATAGCGACGTAGATGCAGCGAACCTGCTGCTTCGGGTCGCCCGTCTCCCAGTTCGCCTTCTGGTTGAGGATCGCGTCGATGCAGACGGCGGTCTTGCCCGTCTTGCGGTCGCCGATGATGAGCTGACGCTGTCCGCGGCCGATCGGGGTCATCGCGTCGATGGCCTTGATGCCGGTCTGGAGCGGCTCCTCGACGGGCTGGCGCTCCAGCACCGATGCGGCCTGCAGCTCGAGGGCGCGGGTCTCGTCGGCTTCGATGTCGCCGAGGCCGTCGATCGGCTGACCGAGCGGGTTCACGACGCGTCCGAGGAAGTTGTCGCTCACCGGCACCGACAGCACGTCGCCGGTCCGCTTGACTTCCTGGCCTTCCGCGATGTCCTGGAAGTCACCAAGGATCACGGCACCGATTTCGGTTGCCTCGAGGTTGAGGGCCACGCCCAGCACGCCACCGGGAAACTCCAGCAGCTCGTTGGCCATCGCCGACGGCAGACCGCTGATGTGCGCGATGCCGTCACTGGTATCGACGACGACGCCGACCTCCTCGCGGGAGGCCTCCGGGGAGTAGCTCGCGGTGTAATTGTCAATCGCGCTACGGATCTCGTCGGAGGAGATCGTCAGCTCCGCCATGTTCTTCCTGCTCTCGGTATCAGGTCTTCGAAAAGATCTAGGTGTGTGTTCGGAAGTGGACTACGTGAGGCTCTTGCGTACTGCCGCGAGTCGCCCCGCTGCCGTACCGTCGATGACCTCGTCGCCCACCCGGACGACCAATCCACTGAGAAGCGCGGGATCGACCTCGACGTGCACCGTCACAGGCTTCCCGTAGACGCGGGTCAGCGTCGCGGCAAGCCGGCTCGACTGCTCCGCGTCGAGGGCAACCGCGCTGCGCACGTGGGCAACGGCCCGGTCGCGCTGCGTTGCGGCAAGTGCAGACAACTCGTCGAACGTGTCGGCCGGGGACGCCTTCAGGCGACCCACCGCGTGCACGGCGAGAGTCGAGGTGATGGCCGTCGACTTGCCGTAGAGCAGGCGCGAGAGGAGTTCGCGCTTGGCCTCCACCGACGTGTTTCGGTCGGAAAGTGCCTGCTCGAGCTCGCCGTTGCCGGAAACGATGCGGCCGAGCCGGAAGAGCTCGTCCTCGACGGTGTCGAGCTGGTCCTGGTTCGCTGCTGCCTTGAGGAGGGCCTCACGACCGAGCTGCACGAGCGAGTTGGTCAGGTCGGATTGCGCCGACCAGTCCTTGCCCACCGCGGCTTTCACGGTCGCGAGAGTCGAGGCCGAAACCTTGCTCCCGAAGACCTGCTCGGCCAACGTCTCACGAATGGCCGCGGGGGCCGAGGCGTCGGCCAGCGCACCACGAAGGGTTCGCTGACTGTCGAGCGCCTCGACCACCGAGAGCAGTTCCGAGCCGGCCTGAGCCGCAGCGGCAGTCTCGGCACCCGAGCCCAGGGCGGACTGCAGTGCGGACCGCGTATGAGCGAGTGCCTCACGGCTTGCTGCGTACATTGTGCTCACTTTCCGGATGCAGAGTCAGCGCTGAGGGAGTCGAGTTCGTTGAGGAACCGATCGATCGAACCGGCACGCTTGACGTCATCGGCGAGAGCCTCACCGATGATCTTCTCGGCAAGATCTACCGAGCTGCGACCGAGGTCGCTCCGGAGTTCGGCCACGATCTGCTGACGCTGGGCCTGCAGCTGGTTGTGACCGGCAGCGACGATACGGTCGCTCTCCTCCTGTGCCTGAACCTTCATATCGGCGATGATCTGCTGGCCCTGCGTGCGGGCCTCCTCGCGGATCTGTGCGGCCTCGGTCCGGGCTTCGGCGAGCTGAGCGCGGTACTGCTCGAGCGCCTCCTTCGCCTCTGCCTGGGCTTCCTCCGCCTTCTTGATGCCGCCTTCGATCAGCTCCGAACGCTCGTCGAGCACCTTCTGGAACATCGGAAGTACGTACTTCCAGAAGACGAAACCGACGATGATCAGGGCGACCAGCGACCAGACGATGTCGTACGTCGCGGGCAGGAGGGGATTGGGGATCTCCCCTTCCTCTGCCGCGAGAATCAGGATGCTGTCAGCCATGGTGGTCGTCGAATCAGAAGATGAAGCCGGCAACGATGCCGATCAGGGCCAGGGCCTCGGTGAATGCGATACCGAGGAACATCGTGGTGCGCAGCTGTCCGGCCATCTCGGGCTGACGGGCCATGCCCTCGATCGCCTTGCCGACGACGATGCCGATGCCGATGCCGGGGCCGATGGCGGCGAGGCCGTAGCCGACCGCACCGAGACCGCTGATCGTGGTCTCCTGCTGGGCGATGACGTCTGCTGCCTGAAGCGCAACGCTCATTGGTGTTCCATTCCCTTTCTTGTGGCTCGGCCCCGGGGGTCGGCAACCGAGTCAGTCTGTGTGTATCTGTCGGTCGTGCTGGCCGGCGAGCTAATGCTCTTCGGCGTGCAGTGCCATGTCGATGTACACCGCGGTGAGCAGCGCGAAGATGTAGGCCTGCAGAACGATCACGAGGAGCTCGAAGAAGGTGAACGCGATGCCGCCGATGACGGAGCCGATGCCGAACACCTTCATGATTCCGTCGGAATCGAAGAAGAAGAATTGCGTGGCGCTGAAGAACAGCACCAGCATGATGTGGCCGGCCAGCATGTTGGCCATGAGACGAATGGTGAGGGTGAACGGCCTCAGGATGAAGGTCGAGACGAACTCGATCGGGACCACCAGCAAATGGAGAGCCGGCGGCAAGTTCGGAACGACGATGCTGCTCTTGACGTAACGGAAGAATCCGTACTTCTTGATGCCCACGTAGTTGAACACGATGTAGGCGAGCGCGGCGAGGACGATCGGCATACCGATTCGTGCATTCGACGAGATATTGATGAACGGGATGACCGCTGTCAGGTTCAACCCGACCACCAAGAAGAAGATGGTGACGATCACCGGAAGGAATCGACGTCCTTGTTCCTTACCGAGGATGTCCTCGGCGATATGGATCCGGACGAAGTCGAGCATGATCTCGGCGACGTTCTGAACGCCGCGGGGCACGATCTTCGGGCTGCGCATCGCCAGAACGAAGAACAGCGCAACGATCACTGCCATGGCGACGCGGATGATCATCAGCCGGTCCATCTCGAAGGGGGTACCTTCGAACAGGACTGCCGGTGGGAAAAAATCAGCTAGTGACGGCGCGTGGAATTCTCCGGCTGCCAAGGTGGTGACGCTCAGCGCTCTCTCCCGTAGTCGGCCGCAGGCATTGCCGTCTGCGGGTCGATCGGACATTGACGATCCAACAAGTCGACCAGGTCGGCTCGCGTGTGCGCCAGTGCTCCGAACCGCAAATCACGGTTCTGCTTCTGCCGTTGTCGGCGACTCTCGTCGACTCGGCGGCCATTTGAACACGACCGCCTACCAAGTGACAACTGCTCGCGCTCACCCAGTAGGTGCACACAGTGCCACTCGCGTAGGCCTCACACTATCAACAGTTCTACGACAGTGCGTAGGTGGGGCACACGCTGCGAAGTAATTGACAAGCGAATCTACTACTGCGTGTCGTTTCCAGTAGTTTCGTTGCCGCCGGACGAGTGAGGCTCGACGTACAGCGCGCGTTGCGACAGCACACCGTAGGTTTCCGCCCCCAGCACGATGATCAACGCGAACACGATGGTCAGAACCAACGCGCCCTTGTCGTAGAAATCGAGCGGCTCGAGGAGAACCATGACGACGATCGCCAGAATGAGCTTCAAGAGCCACGTTCCGAGCAGAACAGCGCCGGCCGTCATCGCAGGCAGCTTCGCCGTCAAGAGCACACCCAGCGCGGTGAACAGGATGAATCCCCCGCCGACAGCCGCTCCGATCAGCGCCCCCCACACTCCGGGGAGGCCGACGACGAGGTAGCCGATCACCGACGCGACCACGGTGAGGGCGAGCAGACCCAGAGCGCCGTAGCGGACCGCTGCACGCATCGGGGCCGCCGAGTCGGGCAGCGCTGGCAGGATCGGATTCGAGTCGGACTGATCAGAAGAGCTCACGATCATCGAGCCTAACGGACGCGTTTGCGGGGTCCGGGTCGGCCGCCGCCACCGCCGCCGTCGTCGTGGTGCCGAAGCGAGGGCACCGCCGTGACGACCAGAGCGAACACCAGTCCACCCGCCGTCAGGAGCACCACGGCCGTCCGGTCCAGTAGAGAAGACCCCACCGCGCCGAATGCGAGGACACCGACCCACAAGTACAACAGCAGCACGACCCTGCGGTGGGAATGACCGATCTGCAGCAGTCGGTGGTGCAGGTGCATCTTGTCCGGGCTGAACGGGCTCACACCCGCGCGGGTACGACGGATGATCGCGAGCAACAGGTCGAGGATCGGAATGAACGTCACCGCACCCACCAGGATCAGCGGAGACAACAGACCGAGCAGATCTCGGGAACCGTAGGCACTGAGAGAGATCCGGCCGGACGCACTGGTCGAGACGGCCGCGAGCATCAGGCCGATCAGCATCGATCCCGAGTCGCCCATGAAGATCCGGGCGGGCTGGAAATTGTGGGGCAGAAATCCGAGACAGGCGCCCGCGAGCGCGGCAGCGATCAGCGCGGGCGGATACGCCGAGACGTCGCCGCCCTGATCGAGCAACAGACCTACCGAGAAGATGCAGATCGCCACCGCGGCGATCAGACCCACACCCGCTGCGAGACCATCGAGACCGTCGACGAAGTTCATCGCGTTGATCATCACCGCGGCCACTGCGACGGTGATGAGGCCACCCTGAAGCTGGTCGAGCACGAGAGTGGAGCCGTCGAACGGGTTGTAGATGACGATCCAGCTGATGCCCATCACGACGAGCACTCCGGCGGCCGTGACCTGGCCGACGAATTTGGTGAGTGCGTCGAGCCCCCACCGATCGTCGATGATGCCGACGAGAACGATGATCGTCGCCGCCACCAGCGTCGCCCCCATATCGGGGGTGAACTCGAAACCTCTTGTCAGAGCGGGGAGTTGCTGCGCGAACAAGATTCCGACGACGAGACCGAAGTAGATCCCCACGCCGCCCATCCGAGGTGTCGGCGTCACGTGGACGTCACGGTCGCGAGGCTTGGCCACCGCCCCGAACCTGGTCGCGAGGATGCGAATGAGCCCCGTGGATAGGAACGTCACCACCGCCGCGGTGAGGAGGACGAGAAGCAACTCTCGGATCGGTACCCCGGCGCCCTGCCCTGATTGGGCGAGCACCACGGCCGCTGAGTCGACTGAAGTCACGAACTCCTGTCCTCCACCGTCACTCCCCGCCGGTGCGCAAACGCTCGGCGTCGTCGCCCAGCACCTCCGCAATGGCTTCTGCGGATACGGCACCTTCACGGATGATGCGCGGCCGGTTTCCGGTCAGGTCGACGATCGTCGAAGCAACCCCGTGCTCGGCCGGTCCACCGTCGAGATATACGGATGCGGACTCCCCGAGCTGTTCTCGCGCCTCCGCAGCCGTCGTGGCGGGCGGCCGGCCCGAGACGTTCGCGCTCGAGACCGCGAGCGGACCCACCTCACGGAGCAGTTCGAGAATCACGGGATGCAGCGGCATCCGGAGCATGACGGTTCCGCGGGTATCACCGAGATCCCAGGCGAGCGACGGCGCGGCATGCACGACGAGGCTCAATGCGCCCGGCCAGAAGGCCCGGATGAGTTCGCGGGCTTCCGGACGCACCGTAGTGACAAGTCCGTCGATCGTCGTCCACGATCCCACCAGAACGGGGACCGGCATGTCGCGCCCGCGCCCCTTGGCCCGCAGCAACGCGGCGACCGCGGAACTGTCGAACGCGTCTGCCGCGATGCCGTACAACGTGTCGGTCGGGACGACGACGAGACGACCCGCCTTGAGCGAACCCCTGGCGGCATTCAGGCCTACGGAACGCGAATCCGGCTGGTTGCAGTCGTACACAGTGCTCACATCGCCATCCTTCCACTCGCATCGGTGTACCCGAGGATCGACCCCGTTCGCCGAGTACGTTCAGTCGATGTCGGCCGACGGCACCGGCTGCGCACGACTCGCCTCCCGCTCCGTGGGGACTCTTCGCGCAACGACGAACCGCGGCTTCCCCGCCAGATCCGGATGCTCGACCACGTCACCGAATACCCGGCGCTGGGACAACAGGGAGGCGACCTGTGCGCCGTTGGTGTCGTCGTGTTCGATGGCCACCACTCCCCCGATCTTCAGCCACCGGGCGACGTTGGAGATCATCGGCTTGATCACCGAGAGCCCATCCGGCCCACCGAAGAGCGCCGAGTGCGGGTCGTGGTCGATCACCTCCGGGTCGAGCTCCGCGCCCTCGGGAATGTACGGCGGGTTGGACACGACGACGTCGACGACGCCCTCGAGCGATGCGAGCAGCCCCCGGTCGGTCACATCACCCTGGTGCAGGACGATGGGCGTGTCGCCGTCCCGCGCGCGGGTCTCGGCATTGCGTCGGGCCCACGCGAGGGCCTTCGGCTCGAGTTCGACAGCGTGCACCACTGCGTCGGGACGGGCATGCGCGATCGCGAGTGCCAGAGCACCGGATCCGGTGCACAGGTCGAGCACCACGGGGTTGCGTCGGCCGTAGCTTTCGAGAAACGCCAGTGCCCACCCCAGAAGCAGTTCGGTCTCCGGCCGCGGGACGAAGACACCGGGACCGACAGCAAGGTCGATGGCTCCCATCGGTGACGTTCCGGTGATGTATTGGAGAGGGATCCGCTTTGCCCGCTGCGCGATCATCGCCCGATAGGCATCGATCATCGCGGGGTCGACGAGAGGCACCAGACCGAGGCGGGTGCGTTCGATCCCGAGGAGGTGCGCGGCGAGCAGCTCGGCGTCCACACGAGGGCTCGGTACACCTGCTTCTTCGAGCACCGATACGGCTTCGATGATGGCCAGGCGCAAGGGTTGACGGCTCACCCGTACAGGATCCCACGGTGTCACGAACAAGACACGGATAGGTCTACTTCGCCACATCCGTCACACCTGGCCGTTAACGTCCCGGAGGTTGGGGAAACCGAAAGGAGTGTCATGAACAAGAACACATCACGCGCTGTCCGCGCCGCCGCAGTGGTCGCGATGGGCGGTGCGGCAGCATTCGCCGGGACCGGCACCGCAGCGGCTGCTCCCATCGACTTCCAGCCCATACCGGTGCTCTGCCCTGCAGGAATCGCAGAGACCCAGTCGCTGACACATACCGAGAACGAGGCTGTCGAAGGTGACGAAGTCCTCTACGTCGTCAACCAGCAGAGTGCCGGCGGCGGGACCGTGTCCTGGATCAACATCAACACCGGTGCAACCGGAAATACGACTCTGGAATCGACTGAGGGCCTGTGGGGAGCTCCCGCCGCACTGACCGAACCCGAGGCGGGAACGGTTCTGGCTGCGATCTGGGGTATGCACGAGAACGCAGCAGGTGAGCAGTGCTTCCTGCTCCCCGGTGTCGATATCGCTCAGGTGCCGGGCGAGTCAGACGAGGGTGACGAAGGATAAACCGTCCACTCGACGAGAGGTCCGGCTCCGACGATCATTCCGCCGCGAGCCGGGCCTCTCTGTCTGCCGTGCCCAAGGCATCGAGCAGCGTGTCCAGCTCACCGTCGAGCACAGCATCGAGGTTGTGGGCCTTGAACCCGATCCGGTGATCCGTGATCCGGTTCTCCGGGAAGTTGTAGGTGCGGATCCGCTCGGAACGGTCGACCGTGCGCACCTGGCTGGCACGACCGGCCGACGCCTCGGCGTCCGCGGCCTCTTCTGCCGCCGCCTGCAGACGCGCCGCCAGCACTTGCATCGCGCGCGCCTTGTTCTGAAGCTGTGAACGCTCGTTCTGACAGGTGACGACAATGCCCGTGGGCAGGTGGGTGATGCGCACCGCGGAGTCGGTGGTGTTCACGCCCTGACCACCCTTGCCGGACGAGCGGTACACATCGATCCGCAGGTCGGTCTCGTCGATCTGGACTTCTTCGACCTCGTCGGGCTCCGGGTAGATGAACACGCCGGCCGCCGACGTGTGCACACGGCCCTGCGATTCGGTGACCGGGACACGCTGGACGCGGTGGACGCCACCTTCGAACTTGAGCCGCGACCACACCCCGTCACGCACATCGGTCTTGGACTTGATCGACAGGGTCACGTCCTTGTAGCCGCCGAGATCGGAGTAGGTGGCTCCGAGAACTTCGACACGCCAGCCGGCCCGCTCGGCGAAGCGGGTGTACATGCGGGCGATGTCACCGGCGAACAACGCGGATTCTTCGCCGCCCTCACCGGACTTGACCTCGAGCACCACGTCGTCGCCGTCGTGGGGGTCACGCGGAGCGAGCAGGTCGGTGAGCGTCTTGTCGAGCTCGGAGACCTGCTCCTCGAGATCCGGAATCTCGGCGGCGAACGATGAATCGTCGGCGGCGAGTTCACGGGCCGCGTCGAGGTCGTCGCGGGCCGCGACCAACTTCGCGTAGGTCGACATGATCGGCGCGAGTTCGGCGAACCGCTTTCCCACCCTGCGGGCGGCGGATGGATCGTTGTGCAGCGACGGGTCGGACAGCTGTTGTTCCAGGCCCGCGTGTTCGGCCAGGATGTCGTCGATGGCCGATGGCTTGGTCTGCCCCGCCATGGGTTCGCTCCGCTCTTGTCGTGAAAGTGCTGTGTTCTACAGGAATCCGATCGTCGGACCGGAAAGAGAAATGCCGACGCCCGGTCTGTACGAAGACAGAACCGGGCGTCGGCATTGCAGCTAGCTGTCGTCTGCAGCCTTCTTCGACGCGCGCTTGCCGTAGCGAGCCTCGAAGCGCGCGACGCGTCCGCCGGTATCGAGGATCTTCTGCTTGCCCGTGTAGAACGGGTGGCAGTTGGAGCACACCTCGACGTTGACGCGGCCCGACTCGGACGTGCTGCGGGTCTCGAACGTGTTACCGCAACCGCAGACGACGGTTGTCGCCACGTAGTTGGGGTGGATTCCTGCCTTCATGGTGTCCCTTTCATGGTCGCCGGGTCGCCTTCGCCGATCGAAGACGTGAACCGGAACCGGACTGAACTGTTCGATTATGCCAAACGTATGGGCCCGGGAAAAATTCCCGGGCCCGCACGTCAGTCTTCCAGTGCCCCCGGTGCGGTCTTCGCCACCTGCATGAGGAACTCGATGTTCGTCTTGGACTTCTTGAGCCTGTCGACGAGCAGGTCGATCGCCTGGTGCGAGTCGAGACCGGAGAGCACGCGACGCAGCTTGTGCACGACCGCGAACTCGTCGGGGCTCATGAGCAGCTCGTCCTTGCGGGTGCTGGACAGATTGACGTCCACCGCGGGGAACACGCGCCGCTCGGCGATCTTGCGATCGAGCTTGAGCTCGGCGTTGCCGGTGCCCTTGAACTCCTCGAAGATCACGGTGTCGCCGGTAGAACCGGTCTCGACCAGTGCCGATGCGATAATCGACAGCGACCCACCGTTTTCGATGTTGCGCGCAGCACCGAGGAATCGCTTCGGCGGATACAGCGCGGTGGAGTCGACACCACCCGAGAGGATGCGTCCCGACGCAGGCGACGAGTTGTTGTACGCGCGGCCGAGGCGGGTGATCGAGTCGAGCAGGACCACAACATCGCGGCCCATTTCGACCAGGCGCTTTGCTCGCTCGATCGCAAGTTCGGCGACCGACGTGTGGTCTGACGGCGGCCGGTCGAAGGTCGAGGCGATGACCTCGCCCTTCACCGAACGCTGCATGTCGGTGACCTCTTCGGGACGCTCGTCGACCAGAACCACCATGAGATAGCACTCGGGGTTGTTGACGGCGATCGCATTCGCGATGTCCTGAAGCACCGTGGTCTTACCGGCCTTCGGCGGCGACACGATCAGCGCACGCTGTCCCTTACCGATCGGCATGACCAGATCGATCACACGCGTGGTGAGGATGTTCTGCTGCGTCTCGAGGCGCAGACGCTGGTTCGGATACAGCGGTGTGAGCTTGTTGAACTCGGGACGACGCTTGGCCGCGTCGACCTCACCACCGTTGACGGTGTCGAGCCGAACCAGCGGGTTGAACTTCTGACGCTGGTTGGACTGCTCGCCCTCGCGCGGAACACGCACCGCACCGGTGATGGCGTCACCACGGCGCAGACCGTTCTTTCGCACCATGTTCATCGACACGTACACGTCGTTCGGGCCGGCGAGGTAGCCGGAGGTCCGTACGAACGCGTAGTTGTCGAGGACGTCGAGGATGCCCGCGACCGGCTGGAGGACGTCGTCTTCCCGAATCTCGGGTTCGCGCGTATCGCCGCCGCCGGATTCGCCGCGGTCGCGACCGCGACGACGCTCCCGGACGCGTCGGCCCCGGCGACCGCGGCCGCCTTCCTCGTCGTCGTCCCCACGGTTGTCGCGGTTGTCCTGACGCGGCCCTTGGTTCCGATCGCCCTGATTGCGATCGTCGCGGTTACCGCCCTGGTTGCGATCACCCTGGTTGCGATCACCCTGGTTACGGTCACCCTGGTTACGGTCACCCTGGTTACGGTCGCCGCGCTGACGTCCGCCCTCGGATTCGGTGCGGTCCTGGGACTTCCCGCGGTCGTTCGACCGATCCCGGGACTCGCCGCCACGCTCGGTGTCCGGTGTCTGCGAGTCGTCGGATACCTGCGTCTCGCTCTTCTGGTTCTGCTCCTGCTGATCCGCACCGCGACGACCGCGACGCTGCCGACCCCGGCGGGGTCCGTCGTCGTCCGACTCGGTCTGCTGCACGTCGGCAGCGGGCTTGTCTTCAGCTGCAGGCTTCTCGGCGGGAGCCACGACCTGGGCGGACTCACTCTCCGAGGCCGCTGCGGCACGGGTGCGGCGAGTACGCGCGGGGGGGCTCGGTGCTTCCTCCGCCGTTTCCGCAGGAGCCTTGGCGGGCTCGGCCTGCACCTTGGTGCGACCGGCCGGAGCCTCGGTAGCGGGAGCGCTCTTGGCACCGCTTCCCTGCTTTTCCTTGATCGCAGCGATGAGGTCGCCCTTGCGCATTCCCGACGTGCCCTTGATGCCGAGTTCGGCAGCGAGAGCCCTCAACTCGACGAGCACCATGCCCGCAAGCCCGATGCCACGACGGGCTCCACGCGAGGGCTGGGCGGAATCGCCGGACTGGGTGCCTGCGGAAGCCGCGGCGGTATCGGAAGCTGGTGTAGCGATCAGGTCCGTATCTGTCACGGAGATCCTTTCCTTCCCTCGCCCACTGATGCGGAGTCGAGGGTTCGTTCCGCAGATCAGCTTCATTCACTGAGCTGGGATTTGCCGTACGAGTTCACGGAAGTCGAACGGTCGGCACGTCCGCCACCACACCGATGTCGGTTAGGTACGGCCTTTGTCCCTCTCCCGGATCGGAAGCAGGTGAGGATCGACCCAGGATCGGACGCCCCGATGGAGCTGGAGTGAATGTCCTGGAGAACCCGGCGACACGAGCGCACGACGTGCGGACTTCCTCAGGATAGCGACGTTCTGCACGTAGGGCAAGAATCTGTGTGACGCGAGTTTCGTGTGTGATGCACCACTCCCCTTTTGCAATCGAGGGGGATGTCGGCAACGGCCGGCCCGGGCATCCGGGC